>DASVNS010000241.1:0-9060 GCA_036383735.1 Phenylobacterium sp.
TCCTGGTAGGCGGCCGCCCACTCGCGCACCAGTTCGGGATTGGTGAGAACCCGCCAGACTTCTGTGGGCGGTGCGTCGATCGCGAGGGAGCGTTTCAGCGCGGGCATGTTCGGCATCGCTGCGACATGGGGAGAACCTTCCAGTACCGGTGTCGTTCCCGCGCCCAGGCGTGTGCTCACCTGAACGCGCCGTTGAGCAGCCCCGTTGTCGCGGCAAAGGAAAACCTACCTCGACGCATTCGGCCTCAACCCTCAAGAGGTTGTTGAGGGCGAACAAGGCCGCATTGCGGCGAAGATGTCGGGCGCGACAAGATGTGCGGCGCCTGCGCCAGAGCCGGTATCCGCCGCCGGGCCGTCAGGCTCGGTGTTCGATCAGGCTTCGGATCTTCGCGCCGAGCGAGGTTATCACAAAGGGCTTGGTGACCACCGCCATGCCGGGTTCGAGGTGGCCGTTTCCCATCACGGCGTTCTCGGCATAGCCGGTAATGAAGAGCACCTTCAGGTCCGGGCGGCTCACCCGCGCCGCGTCCGCGACCTGGCGGCCGTTCATACCGCCCGGCAAGCCGACATCGGTGATCAGCAGGTCGATTCGAGCCTCGGATTCGAGGACGCGCAGGGCGCTGGGTCCGTCGCTGGCCTCCATCGCGGTGTAGCCGTTGTCCGTGAGGACCTCGACGACGAGTTGGCGCACCGTGGTCTCGTCGTCGACCACGAGAACGATTTCCCCGTCGCCCGCCTGCATGCCGAACGACGGCTCCGGCTCCCGCGCCTCGGCCTCGCCCAGGAAACGGGGCAGGTACAGGCAGACGGTCGTGCCCCGGCCCACCTCGGACACGATGCTGACCTGGCCGCCGGACTGCCGGGCGAAGCCGTAGACCATGGAGAGGCCGAGGCCGGTGCCGATGCCCAGCGGCTTGGTCGTATAGAAGGGGTCGAACGCCCGGCCGATCACTTCGGGCGCCATGCCCACGCCGGTGTCGGTGACGGACAGCAGGATGTACGGGCCGGGCGGCAAGTCGCGTTCGCGGGCGGGGTCTTCCTCCAGCAAGACGTTGGCGGTCTCGATGATCATATGACCGCCGTTGGGCGCCATGGCGTCGCGGCCATTGATGCAGAGGTTGAGCAGCGCGTTCTCTAGCTGGCCCGGGTCCACGCGGGTCGTCCACAGCTCTTGGGCGCCCACCACCTCCACCGCCACATCCGGGCCGACGCTGCGCCGGATCAGATCCTCCATCCCGCCAACCAGGCGGTTCACGTCCGTGGCGCGGGGGTCGAGCGTCTGCCGGCGCGAGAACGCCAGCAGCCTCTGCGTCAGGGAGGCGGCACGGCGCGACGCCTGTTGGGCGGCGTCGATATAGCGTTCGATGCCGTTGAGCCGGCCTTCCCGCAGCCGTTTCTCCATCAGCTCCAGGCTGCCGCTGATGCCGGTCAGGAGATTGTTGAAATCGTGGGCGATGCCCCCGGTGAGCTGACCCACCGCTTCCATCTTTTGAGCCTGGCGCAGGGCGTCCTGCGCCAGGCTGAGCTGACGGGTGCGCTCGTCGACCCGCTGCTCGAGAGTGGCGTTCAGGTTCGCGAGGGCGTCGGCGGCCTCCTTCTGGTCCTGGATATCGGCGTTGACGCCGACCCAGCGCACCACCTGGCCACGTTCGTCGGTGATTGCCACTGCGCGGATCAGGTGCCAGCGGTAGGCGCCGTCCGAGCGTCGTATGCGGAACTCCGCCTTGAAGGTCGCGCCGGTCTCGATGGAGAGGCGCCAGCGCGCCAGGGGCCCGGGAAGGTCGTCCGGATGGACCGTGACCTCCCACCCCCCATCGACCAGCGAACCCGGCACGGCTCCCGTGTAGGCGTAGATCTGGTCGCTGAGCCAGTCGATGTCGCCGTCCGCCGAGGCGGTCCAGATGTGGCTTGGCATGGCGTTGGCCAGGCTGCGGAAGTTCGCCTCGCTGGCGCGCAGTTCGGCTTGACCGCGGGCGCGCTCGACGGCGGTCCGCGTGCGGGCCGCCATCTCGCTGAGCAGGGCGATGTCCTCCGGGTGCCAATCCCGCGGCGACGAGGCGTTGGCGTAGATCATCGCCACCATCTGCCCGTGTTCGACGACAGGGACGTTGACCAGCGCCCGGATACCTCGCGCTTCGAGGATATTCGCGCGCTCGCGGGTGCGGATGTCCGCACGCACGTCGGATATGGCGACGACCTCGTGACGCTTGAGGTCTTCGACGATGTCGCCATATGCGTCCAGGGGTGTGTCGCCGGTGAGGTGCTCCACCCCGGGCGCCGCCCAGTCCCGGTCTACGTGCAGCACGCTGTCGGTGTCGATGACGCCGTAGCCGGCGCGACAGAGGTCGAGCGTCTCGCCCAGGATCGTCGCCGCGCAGCTCGAGACTTCTGCCACGTCGTCCAGGTCGCGGAGCTGGTCCGTCAGCCGAACCAGGGCTTCACGGCGCAAGGATGACCGGCGGGCCTCCGTCACGTCGAAGCCGTTGCAGAAGATGCCGGCCACCTTGCCGTCGTCGTCCAGGAGCGGCGCGTAGACGAAGCTGACGTAACGTAGCTCGGTGGGAAGGTCGGGCCCCCGCCTATAGCGCACCTCCTTGGCCTCGTACTGGGCCGGCTCGCCGGTGGCGTAGACGTTATTCAGCGCCTCTAAGAATCCTTGTCCCTTGAGGCTGGGGAAGGCCGTCCGGATTGGCTTGCCGATCCACGCCTCGCTGCTCCCGAACATGCTTCGGTGCGTCTCGTTGACGAACTCGACGATGTGCGTTGGGCCGGTCATGATGATCACGAAACCGGGCGCCTGTTCGAACTGGCGCCGGAGCCGCAGGGAGAGGGCGGCCTGGCGGCGCTCGGCAAGGACGCGCTCAGTGGTCTCGACGACCACGGCGAGCACGCCGGCAGGCTGCCCCGCTTCATTCAAAACCGGCGAATAGTCGAGGTTCATCCATGCCTGCTCGGGGATCCCCGAGCGGTGGACGGTCAACTCCTGGTCCTTGTAAGCCAGCGTGCCGCCGGCCAGACCCACCTTCATCACGTGGTCGTTGAACTCGGCGAGTTCCGGCAGTGCTTCCCGCACCTTGCTGCCGAGCAGATCGGGATGCTGCGCTGCAGCGATCGCTGCATAGGCGTCGTTGTAGAGCATGACCCCATCCGGCCCCCACAGGAGGACCATCGGGATCGCCGAGCGGACCATGAGACCCACGGCGGACCTTAAGGACGGGCGCCAGTCGGAGATCGGCCCGAGCGAGGCGCTCCAGTCCCGGCTGGCGATCAGCGAAGCGGTTTCGCCGCCGCCCCTGAGGAAGGCGGGCGTCTCGTCTTCGATCCGATCCTTTGCAACCGACACCAGGACCCCCAATGACGCTTAGCCGGCGCCGCCGATCCATCTCCAGGGCGTGACAGTCTTTGCTTGCCCCGTAGGATCGAGGGCGGGGCTCGCCGCTGCGCCGGCGCGTGCGTTGCCGGCCGGCCGCTGCAGATGGTCACGGGAGGAACCTGCGCGCAAACGTCGGGCATCGCAACGCGTAGGACCCATTCGGTTGCAAAAACCGCTGTAAATCAGCGATTTAACGCGGAGATGGCGCCCCGGCCCGCGTTCCCACTGCAGGTTGTCCACGATCTGCGGCCGGGCGATCTGCCCCGGCCTGGATGGGTCGTTTGGTACGCGTATGGAGGGTCAGCTCGCGACGGCGAGTTGTGCGACCGGCGTATTGGACTCTCGCAGCAGCGCCTCCATGGCGTCGGCGGGCATGGGGCGGGCAAAGAAATAACCCTGCATCCGCTCGCACCCGGCCGAGCGGAGGAACAGCGCCTGGCCCTCGTGCTCGACGCCCTCGGCGACGATCCTGACGCCCAGCGCGCGCGCGGCGTGCAGCAGCGAGGCCACCAGCTTGGAGACCCGGGCGTCGCGGCCGACGTCGTCGATCAGCGAGCGATCCAGCTTCACCGTCTGGATCGGCAGGTGCATCAGTGCGCGCAGGTTCGAATAGCCGGTGCCGAAGTCGTCCAGCGCCACGTTGACGCCCTTGGCGGCCAGCCGTTCGATGTGGCGGCGCGACAGCGCCAGGTCCTGCAGCAGGAAGGTCTCGGTGATCTCTACCGTCAGGGCGGTGGCGGGGAGGGCGGTCTTCGACAATCGCTTGATCAGCTTGCGCGAGAAGCCGGGGTCCAGCAGGTCGCGCGGCGACACGTTGCACGAGACGGAGTCGATGAGGCCATCGGCCACCCAGGGGGCGCTCCGGGCGCAGGCGGCCTCGAACACGGCCTCGTCGATGCTGCGGATCAGGCCCAGTTCCTCGGCCATCGGCACGAAGGCGGCGGGCGCCAACAGGCCTTTTTCGGGGTGATGCCAGCGAGCCAGCACTTCCACACCCACCATGCGGCCGGTCATCGAATCGATGATCGGCTGGAACCAGGGCACGATCTCGCCGGCTGGAATGGCGCGGCGGAGGTCGTCTTCCAGCGTGCGGCGGCGTTCGCGTTCTTCGCGCAGCGCGGAATCGAACCGCGACCAGCGTCGTCCGCCTTCACTCTTGGCGCGGTAGAGCGCCAGGTCCGCGAACCGCTGCAGGTCGGAGGCGTCCTGCGCGTCATGTGGAAAGACCGCGACGCCGACCGAGCCCCCCGGCGACACCGCCCGGCCATAGATGGCGTGCTGCTGGCCCAGCAGCGCCAGCAGGCGCTCGGCGCGGTGCGCCACGTCGGGGTGGCCGGTGATCAGGGCGAACTCGTCGCCGCCAAGCCGGGCGATCAGCTCGTTCGGCCCGGCGTCCTCGCGCAGGCGGCGGCCCAGCTCGGCCAGCAGCAGGTCGCCGGCATGGTGCCCCAGGCTGTCGTTCAGGTGCTTGAAGCGGTCGAGGTCGATGACGAACAGGGCCACCGAGGCGCCGGAGTCACGGGCGGCCTCAAGACGCTCGCACAGGCCCGACGTGAAGGCGCCGCGGTTCACCAGCCCGGTGAGGGAATCGGTCTGCGCCAGCCGAAGGGTCATCTCCCGTTCGGCTTCCAACTCCGCCACGCGCGCGGCGAGTTCGGAAAGGCGGTTCGACAGCAGCGGCACGGGAGGTCTGTGTGGGTCCTGTTTGAGGCCACACCTTTCTCCGTACGAGGCGAACGCTGGGTTAAGACACACGGTTAGCGGACGTTAGGACGCAGCCTCGATGGGGGCGGCTCGTCCCCGAGTCTCATTTTGCGTCGTGACGTTCGCCGATTTGGCCGCGATTGGCCAAAGGTCCCGCGGCGGCTCGGTTAAGCGACATGGCGGACGGAGCGCTAACGCGTCTGTGGAGTTAGTGTGGTCGAGCTTGGGGCGCGGCGCGGGCCGGCCTCGACGATGGGGAGACCCCTGCCGTGGCCTCAAAAGCATCGAACGACGGCGTTCCGCCCCCTGTGCGCCGCAGCTTGCTGCGCCGGTGGTGGTTCGACGTGGTGCTGTGGAAGCGGATCCTGGCGGCGCTGGTGCTCGGGGCCGTCGCCGGCTTGTTCCTGGGCGAAGCCGCCGGTTCCCTCCGATGGGTCGGGGAGCTCTTCATCCGCCTGATCAGGATGGTGGTCGTGCCACTGGTCTTCCTGTCCATCGTTTCGGGCGTGGCGGCGATGGGCGATCCCCGGCGGCTGGGCTCCATCGGCGGGCGGACGCTGTTCCTCTACGCCTGCACCACGATGATCGCCGTGGCGATGGGCCTGGCCTTCGGGACGCTGTTCCAACCGGGCGTCGGCGTCGATTTCGCCGGTGTCGCGCCCCAGAAGCTCGGTCCGCCACCATCGGCCACGGACCATCTCATGGGGATCGTCCCCTTGAACCCCTTCGGGGCGCTGGCGGAGGGCCAGCTTCTGGGAGTGATCTTCTTCTCGGTGCTGGTGGGCGCGGCGATTCCCGTGGTCGGCGAGCGCGCCGAGCCCGTGCGCCGGGTCTTCGAGGGCGGCGTCGAGATGATGCTGTTCATCACCCGCCTGGTGATGGAGGTCGCGCCGTTCGGGGTCTTCGCCCTCGTCGCCTGGGTGGCCGGGACCATGGGCATCGCGGTGTTCAGCCATGTCCTGCTGATCGCAGCGGCCCTGCTGTCGGGCTGCCTGGTGCAGGTCCTGGTGGTCCACGGCGGGCTCCTGAAGCTGGTCGCCAGGCTTCCGGTCCTGCCGTTCTTCCGGGATATCTCCGACGCGGTGATGGTGGCCTTCTCCACCTCGTCCTCGGCAGCCACCCTGCCGGTGGCCATGCGGGTAGCGGAGAAGAACCTGGGCGTCAGCCACATCGTGGCCTCCACAGCCCTGCCGATCGGCACGACGGCGTGCCTGGACGGGACGGCGATCTATGTCGCGATCCTGGCGATGTTCACGGCACAGGCCTTTGGCATCGAACTCACCGCGAGCCAGCTTCTGATCGCGGGCCTGACCACGGCGATGGTGACCATCGGAACGGCGCCGGTGCCCTCGGCGTCGCTGTTCACCCTGGCGGCGGTGCTTGCCACCCTGGGCGTCACGCCGGAGCAGACCGCCCTGGTGGTGGGCTTCATCCTGCCCTTCGACCGGCCGCTGGACATGACGCGGACCGTCCCGAACAACACCGCCGACCTGGCCGTGGCGGTGACCGTCGCCAAATGGGAGGGCGAGCTGGACTTGGCCGCCTATCTCGCCAAGCCGATCGAGTAGCTATTCGGCCGGCGCCGGCCGCGGCTCCAGCCGGTCCTCGATCTGGTCTTCCCATTTGGCGACCACGGCGGCCGCCACCGAGTTGCCGACCACGTTGGTGGCCGAGCGGCCCATGTCCAACAGGTGGTCGACCGCGAGGATCAACAGCAACCCCGCCTCCGGGAGATCGAAGAAGGTGAGCGTGGCGGCGATGACCACCAGCGAGGCGCGCGGCACGCCCGCCATCCCCTTGGACGTGATCATCAGCAAAGCCAGCATGGTGATCTGCTGGCCGATGCTCAGGTGGACGCCATAGACCTGCGCGATGAACAGCGTCGCGAAGGTGCAGTACATCATCGAGCCGTCGAGGTTGAACGAGTAGCCCAGCGGCAGCACGAAGCTGGCCACCTTGCGCGACACGCCCCACTTCTGGAGTTCCTCGAGCGTGCGCGGATAGGCCGCTTCGGACGAGGCGGTGGAGAAGGCCAGCAGCACCGGGCTACGCAGGGCGGCGACCAGCGTCAGGATGCGCCGGCCCACGATCAGCACCGCGACGCCGATCAACAGCGCCCAGAGGATGCCCAGAGAGGCATAGAAGCCCAGGACGAACTTGGCGTAGGTGGCGAGCACCTCCAGGCCCTGGGTGGCGACGCTGGCGGCCAGAGCGGCGAAGATCGCCAACGGCGCGGTCTTCATCACATAGCCGGTCACCTTCAGCATGATGGCGGCGCCCTGTTCCACCAGGTTGAGGACGGCCGGCGCCTTGTCGTCGATCGCCGAGACGGCCGTGCCCACCAGCACCGAGAACACCACGATCTGCAGGATCTCGTTCTTGGCCATGGCGTCGACGATCGAGCTGGGGACCAGGTGGGTGACGAAGTCGCGAAGGGTGAACTTGGCCGTCTCCACCCCCGACGCGGCGTCGATCGGCGGCGCGACCAGGGACAGGCCCGATCCCGGCTGGATCAAGTGGACCATGATCAGGCCGATGGTCAGCGACGTGATCGAGGCCAGGATGAACCAGCCGATGGTCTTGACGCCGACCCTGCCGACCTCGGACGCGTCGCCCATGTGTGCGATCCCGGCCACCAGGGTCGTGAACACCAGGGGCGCGATGATCATCTTGATCAGCCGCAGGAACAGGTCCGTGACGATCGAAAGGTTGGAGGCGACCTCGTTCGCGCTGTCAGCCGACAGCGACTGGTTCAGCGCGTAGCCCACGAGGACGCCGAGCAACATGGCGCCCACGACAAACGCGGTGAACAGACGATTCATGCAGTCCCCCAGGGAACGATAGGGCGTCTTTCTCGCTGGGAAGCGCGCCTGCGTCCAGTACGCGAGATTCGCAAGCGTCACGGACCGGCGCTATAAACCGCGTGATGAAGCAGAAAGTGGCAGCCGGCATCGTCGATCGGCTTGAGGCTGAGTATAGCCAGAGCGTCGAGTCGCTCCGCACCGCCCTGAAATCGTTCCTCTCCGGCGGACCGCCGCCCGAGGCCGCCGTGCGGCGGGGCGGCGCCTACGTCTATCCGGAGCTGCGGCTGACCTGGCCGCCGGGACTGCCGTTTCCCCGCACCAGCCGGGCGTTCGCGCGACTGCCCGCGTCAGGGCGCTATGCCATTACGGTGACCCGGCCCGAGCTCTATCGCGACTACCTGATCGAGCAGCTCAGCCTGCTTCAGGAGGATTTCGACATCACCCTGGAGGTCGGCCGCTCCAGCCAGGAGATCCCGTTCCCATACGTGCTCGACCCCGCCGACATGGCCATGGCCGATATCAGCTCGGTCGAGATCGCCCGGCACTTCCCGACCACCGAGCTGGCGTTCATCGGCGACGAGGTCGCCGACGGCGCGTGGATCGGCGTGGCCGACGAGCCGCGGCCACTGGCCCTGTTCGACGGCTTGCGGACCGATTTCTCGCTGGCCCGCCTGGCGCACTACACGGGGGCGCCGGCCGAGCACACCCAGCAGTTCATCCTGTTCACCAACTATCACCGCTACGTGGACGAGTTCGTGGCCTGGGGCTGCCAGCAGTTGAAGGCGGGCGGGCCCTACACGGCGTTGTCGGCCGCGGGGCACGTGACGGTGACAGCGGAGACGCCGAACCCCGAAGCGGCGGTCGCGGCGGGCACGTGGCGCAAGCACCAGATGCCGGCCTATCACCTGATGGCGCCCGGCCGGCGCGGGGTCACGCTGGTGAACATCGGCGTCGGTCCATCAAACGCCAAGACCGTCTGCGACCACCTGGCGGTGCTCAGGCCCCAGGCGTGGCTGATGATCGGCCACTGCGGCGGGCTGCGGGGCAGTCAGAAGATCGGCGACTATGTGCTGGCCCACGCCTATCTGCGCGACGACCACGTCCTGGACAGGGTGCTGCCCCGCGAGATCCCGATCCCGCCGCTGGCCGAGGTGCAGCTGGCGCTGAACGCCGCGGCGGA
>DASVNS010000242.1:0-2968 GCA_036383735.1 Phenylobacterium sp.
CATTGAGGTCGGTCGCGACGATCGGCGCCGGCGTCATCAGGGCGAGCGCCCGGGTGACGATGCCCGTCCCGCAGGCGAGCTCAAGGATGGCGCCGGCCTGCCCCAACAGCCGGGCGCCAAGATCGGCCGCGAACGGCTCGAAGAGGACGGGGCCCAGGCGCCGGTGATAGATCTCGGGGATCGAACCGGCGAACGCGGCGTCGGTGGCAGGCATGTCCATGGCTCCCATGCACCCTGCCGCCAACATGCGCCGACGCGGGGGGCCTGCCTAGATCGCCCGCCGTGGCCTAGCTTTCCGCGAGTGTCAGGCGCACGGGATCGAGCGGCGTGTTGGGGGGATAGTGGTCGCCAAGCAGCCAGCTGCCGTCCATGGAAAGCGCGGTCGGAATGACGATCTCGCCGTGATCGCCGGCCGTCATCGCGGCGAGGTCGAGCCGGGCGATCTCCACCCGGCCGGTCGGCGCGCCGGCGTCGGCCACGGTGAGGGTGGCCCCGGAGGCGCCGATCTCCACGGCGGGGTCGACGATGCGCACCGAGAGCATCCCGCCGTGGGCCTGGAACCTCACCTCGCCCAGGAACCCGCCGCGTCCTTCCGGCTGGCCGGTCGCGTCCAGCCTCAGCGCGTTGCCCGCGGCGGGGGCGAAGGTGAACCCGCCGTCGGCCGCGCGCTCGGCGCCGGCGGCCGTCTCGATCGTGCCGCCCGTAGCCTCGACATAGCCCCGGAAGCTCTGCTTCACACCCCAACTGAGCGCCTTCACCTGCGCGGGCTGCTGGTCGTCGGTCATCGTGATCTCCTCAACGCGAGGCAACTCCTACTACCAGGCCTCCGGCGAGCGCCAGCCACGCCTTGGCGCGGCCCGCCGAACCCCCGAGTCGCGATGTCGCAGCGTTACTGTCTATCCGGCGGCGTTTCACTTGGGGACAAGGTTGAAAAACACGTTCAGTCAAGCTCGACCCGCTTCCGACTCAGAGTATGCGGTTAACACTCGATTAAGGGTGTCGGCGCGTACTTAACGCATCGTTACTCGGGCGCGTCGGCGAAGGGGTGCGGGCGCGCGAGACCGTAATTTTCGGAAGACAGGACGTCTCATGGCCATTTCGCTTTCCGCGCCGCGCGCAACCGAACTGAAGCCGCGGATCGTCGTGTTCGGGATCGGCGGGGCGGGCGGCAACGCGGTCAACAACATGATCGAGGCCGGGCTCGAAGGCGTTGAGTTCGTGGTCGGCAACACCGACGCGCAGCAACTGCAGTTCGCCAAGACCGAGCGCCGTATCCAGTTGGGCGTGCAGGTGACCCAGGGACTGGGCGCCGGCGCCCATCCCGAGGTCGGCATGAGCGCCGCCGAAGAGAGCATCCCGGAGATCGGCGAGCACCTCGACGGCGCCCACATGGTCTTCATCACCGCCGGCATGGGCGGCGGCACCGGCACCGGCGCGGCGCCGATCATCGCCAAGTGCGCCCGCGAGCGTGGCATCCTGACCGTCGGCGTGGTGACCAAGCCGTTCCACTTCGAAGGCCGTCACCGGATGCGCCTGGCCGACGCCGGGATCGCGGAGCTGCAACGCTACGTCGATACCCTGATCGTCATCCCGAACCAGAACCTGTTCCGGGTCGCCAATGAGCGGACCACGTTCGCCGAAGCGTTCGGCATGGCCGACCAGGTCCTGCATTCGGGCGTGCGCTCGATCACCGACCTGATGGTGCTCCCGGGCCTGATCAACCTCGACTTCGCCGACGTCCGCACGGTGATGACCGAGATGGGCAAGGCGATGATGGGCACGGGCGAGGCGACGGGCGAGGATCGCGCCCTGATGGCCGCACAGAACGCCATCCAGAACCCGCTGCTGGACGAGGTCTCGCTGAAGGGCGCCAAGGCCGTGCTGGTCAATGTCACCGGCGGCCTGGACATGACCCTGCTGGAAGTCGACGAGGCGGCCAACGCCATCTCGGAACAGGTAGACCCGGAAGCCAACATCATCTTCGGCGCGGCCTTCGATCCGACGCTGGAAGGCATGATCCGCGTGTCCGTGGTCGCCACCGGCATGGACGGGGCCTCCATCGCCGCCATCGAGCCCAAGGTCGAGCGCCGCTCGCTGCAGGCCGAACCGCTGCGCGCCACGGTGACCCCGAAGCCCGAGCCCGTTGCCGCGTTCGAGCCCGCTGCGGCCTTCGCCGCCGAGCCGGTCCTCGACATGCGCGAGGAGCAGCAGCCGGACATCTTCAGCGCGCCGGCCGCCGCCCAGGCCGCGCCGACCCAGCCGTCCATCGTGCAGCCGATGACCCGCATCGTCGACCCCGACGCCGCCGAGGCGGGGGACGACGAGCCCCTGTTCGCCGAGCCGGTCTACGAGCCGCGCCGGCCGCGGGGCGGGTTCCTCAGCATCTTCGGCGGGCGTCCGCGCTACGAGGCTCCGCAAGCCCCGGCAGGGCCGCAAGCTTCAGCCGTCGCACCGCGCCCGACGCCGGCCCCTTCGCGCGGCGGCGCCCAGCCGATGGAGGCGGTGCAGCCGGTCGAGGACATCGACCAGAACGAGGATCTGGAGATACCCTCGTTCCTGCGCCGCCTCGCCAACTAGCGCCTTCAAACGAAGCGGACGTCGCCGGACGCAAAACCGGTTCCCACTTTCGCTGGCGGGCGTCCTGAAAACTCCACGAAATGGTCACGTCGATGAACGGCGGGATTTGCTAAAGACCTCCCGGGGGCAACTCCGGGAGGTTCCCAATGAGCGCCAACCGCATCATCTGGGTGTCGCCGCTCGCCGATGGCTGGGCCGTGATCTGCGCGGGCATCGAGCCGTTGGTCTTCCGCTCGGGAGGCCGCGCGGAGGCTCAGGCCAAACGTCTTGCGGCATGCTTGGCCAAGCTGGGCCGCGAGGTCCAGGTGCGCATCCTGGACCGCTCCCGCAACCTGGTGGGCGCACAGCTCTATCCCGCCGTTTGATTCATCGTTGCGGGCGGAATCCCAGC
>DASVNS010000243.1:0-22403 GCA_036383735.1 Phenylobacterium sp.
TCATGGCCGTAGTCCGTCGGATAGGCCACGCCGTCGATCACGATGTCGACGCCCTTGCCCGCCGCCTTCGCCACGGGATCGAAACCGAAGCCCGAGACTTCGACGACCGTGCCCGACCGGATCGTCGCCGGCACGTTCACCGGATCCTGCGCCGCATTGATCCTGTCCAACGAGAAGCCGGGCATCTCGGGCCGGGGAACCAGCCCTGCCGACATCGGCTGCGGGGCAGCGGGCGGCGCGTGGGCCGCGCGCGCGTCCGCCGCCGGGCGCGGCTTGGGCTTGTCGCACGCCACCGCGAACACCATCAGCAGCACGGCAAGGGGCAGGGCGGCTTTCAAGGGCGGGCCTCCAGGGGGTCTGCCCACTGTCGCAGGCGGGATGTGCCGAAGGCCACCTGAAAGTTCGCCGGGGCATAGGGAACAGCTGGCGCGAACCGCCGCCCCAGCGCGCAGTGGCGAAGCCCGACTGAGCGCCGCTCGGAGCCGGCACAAACGCAATCTGTTCAAACGTCTGACCTGACCGACGAAGGAACGTCACCCCCTCACGTGTTCCATCTTCGCCCGGCGCGCCCTTCCGCACGCCTTGCGAATTGCGCTGGGGGGTGGAGATACTGAGAAGTCGCGGGGGTCAGGCGAGGGAATGATAAGCCGCAACGCGTCGCGGAATGCTGCCGCGGGGTCGGTGTTCAGGAGCGCGCCGCCGACCGCCGCTACCGGAATACCAGCAACGCCACGGCGACCAGGGCCGCGACCCAGATAGTTTCGGCGACCATCAAGGCTACGGGACGCCAGCCCACGGCGACCAGGCTCTTGAACGAGGTCTTCATGCCCAGGGCGGCGATGGCGGTCACCAGGCACCAGCGCGATGTCACGGCGGCGCCGTCGATCGCGACCTTGGGCAGCCAGCCGAGGCTGCTCAGGACGACCAGGACTGCGAAGCCGACAAGGAAGAGGGGCACAGGCGCCACGGCGTTGCGTCCGCCGGAAGCCCGCCGTGTGGCCATGGCGATGCCGAAGACGACGGGCAGAAGCAGCGTCACGCGCAACAATTTCACATAGGTCGCCACGTCCCCGGTTCGGGTCGATACGGCGTATCCGGCGCCGACGACCTGGGCGACATCGTGGATGGTGCCGCCAATGAAGATCCCCGCGCGCGTATGGTCCAGGCCCATGACGCCGACCAGCATCGGGTAGAAGATCATGGCGATGGTGGAGAGCGCCGTGACCGTCACGACTGTGACGATCGTATCGCGTTCCCTCTCCGGACTCTTGGGCAGGACCGAGGCGATCGCCAGCGCTGCCGAAGCGCCGCATATGCCGACCGCGCCCCCTGAGAGAACCCCGAATCCCCGGCTGAGACCCAGCCGCCGCGACACCGCCGCGCCAAAGCCAATGGTGGTGAGCACGCCGGCGATCACGATGACGATAGGCCACAGCCCCAGGCTCAAGATCTGCTCGAACGTGATCCGCGCGCCCAGCAGAGCGACGCCCACCCTCAGCACGGCCTTGGAGGAATATTCGATGCCGCGGATGCAGCGTCCTTCCTCGTAAAGGAAGTGGAACGCCATGCCAAATAGCAGGGCGTAGAGCATGACCGGCGCATTGTAGTGCTGGGACAGCCAGGTGGCGGCCAAACCTGCGGTGAGCGCCGCCAGCACGCCTGGGTAAATGATCCGCAGGGTCTCGAAGCGGCCTGACCACGCTGGGGCTTCCGGCTCGGGGGGCGGGAGCCCTTCCATCCCGCCGAGCGAGCCGAAAAGCCTGCGCGCGCTTTCGCTGTCGGACGTCAGATCAAGTTTCAAGAACCGGTTCCCCCATGATGATCCCGCCCGTATTTGCCGCGTCCCACCGGTTCTGGCCGGACGCCACGGGGCTGTCGTAGGTCCCGATGAGCTGGGCGCCTTGCGGGATGAGCAGGAGGCGCCCAGTCGGCGTGTCGTGGACGTTCTCCATCACCTGATGAGGCGCTGGTCTGCCGGTTCGACGCGGGACAAGCTCGCGGCGCCGGAATCCAGGACGATCACGTCACGTTCAACGGACCGACATCTGAAGCGGATCTTGGCGCCCTCGTTCCAAAGTTCGGTACGAAGGGTCTCCCCTGGGAAGAAGGGCGCGCTGAAGCGGGCGGCGATGGCGGCGAGCGCGCCAAGGCCCCAGGCCGGGGCGACCAGGGATATCGCGTAGCCGGCGTAGCCGAAGGTGCAAAGGCCGTGCAGGATCGGGCGCTGGAAGCCACCCTTCGCCGCGAAGACCGGGTCGATGTGCAGCGGGTTCAGGTCGCCGTTCAGCCGGTAGAGGGTCGCGGCCATGTGCGGGATGGCGACGTCAACCTCTTGGTCCGGACGGCGCTCGGGCGCCCGGGCGAGGGGTTCGGGCGGCTCACCGGCGCCGCCGCATCCCCCATCGCCGCGGCAGGCGTTGGTGTGGACGATGGTGGCGACCGGCTGGCCGTCGGGGCCGAAGATTTGGCGCTCGAAGCTGGCGAACATGCCCTTGCCGGCGCCTCGGTCCACGACCGAGAGCATGCGGCTGCGGCCCTCGAGCTCCGCGCCGATCGGGATTTCCGCGTGTAGGGTCAGGCGTTGCTCGGCGTGCACCACCTTGGCGACATCTATGCCGCTCTCGCGAAACCAGCCGCCGACCGAAGGCGCCAGGACGTTGGCGTAGGTGGGCACGGGCTTCAGCACCGGCTCATAGATCGGGCTCAGGTCCTCGGGCGGCTCGATCTGGCCGGCGTAGCCGACGGAGATGGCGTAAAGGATCGCGTCCCGGGCCGTGGGCGTCTGGCGTCCCGGCGGGATCTGCGCGGTCATCAGCCTCGCGACGTCGAGGGTCATGGTGTGGCCTCGCCTTGCCGCGCGGGCTTGGCGAGCGGCAGGAGGCGGTGCAGGCCACCGTCGACCGTGAGCAGTTCCCCGGTGACGAAGCTGGTCCCGGCCGCGAGCCACACCACCGCGCTGGCGACGTCCTCCGGGGTGGCGACCCGGCCCATGGGCGTGCTCGCCCCGGTCCGCTGCATCAGCGGCTTATGGGCCTCCGCGCCATGGACCTGGCCCATCCAGCGGGTGTCGATCACGCCGGGGCAGACGGCGTTGACCCGTACCAGCGGCGCCTGGGAGCGGGCGAGCGCCAGGGTCAGGGCATTCAGCGCGCCCTTTGAGCTGGTGTAGGCGATCGAGGTGCCGGCGCCAGTGAAGGCGGTGTTGGACGAGACATTGACGATGCTTCCCCCGCCGACCGCCAGCATGTGGGGGATGGCGGCGCGGGCCATCTGGTAGGCCCCACCCACATTGACCGAATAGACGTCGAGGAAGTCCTGCAGCGAGAGCGTGGAGAGATCCTGCGCGCTGGACTTCTTGGTGATGGCGGCGTTGTTGACCAGGATGTCGAGCCGCCCCCAGCGCCCGACCACGGCCTCGACCATCCGCACGCAGTCGGCGTCGGAGGCGACGTCGGCCTTGACCAACTCCACCTCGGCGCCCATGGCCAGGCACTCGGCGACCACAGCCTCGGCGTCCCCCTGGCTGCGCGAATAGTTCACGCAGACGCGCGCGCCCAGTTCGGCGAACTGGCGGATGCAGGCGGCCCCGACGCCGGTGCCGGAGCCGCTGACGATGACGACCTTCCCCTCGATGTTCATGGTGCAATCTCCCACATGGCCGAGGTGGCGAAGATGGAGGGATCCATCAGCTTCAGGTCGTCGGCCACGGTTATCCCCTTCGGCAGCCGGTCCAGGATATCCTTCCGAAGGTCGACGCCCGGGGCGTATTCGATCAGCTGCAGGTATCCGTTCCGCCGTTCGAATACGGCGCGTTCGGTGATCACGATCTCCCGCTGGCTGGGGGCTGCGGCCTTCGGGTCGGAGCTGACCAGCCGCACCTTGGGGACGATCTTGCTGATCTTGCCGTCGGTCTTGATCCTGAGCTTGCCGTCGGCGACCTCGATGTCGGCCCCGCCGGTCGAGAAGCTGCCGAGGAAGCAGACTCGCTTGGCGGACTGGGCGATGTTGGTGAAGCCGCCGACACCGACCACGGCCTCGCCGAAGCGGCTGACATTGACCGCGCCGGTGATGTCCACCTCGGCCATGCCGAGGAAGGCGATGTCGAGACCGCCGCCGTCGTAGAAGTCGAACTGCGCGGCCTGCGGAATGATGGCGCTGGGATTGACCGAGGCTCCGAACCCGCGCTCGGCGACGGGGACACCGCCGATCACGCCGGACTCGACGGTGACGTCGTAGGCATAGCGCTCCTCGTTCGCCACCCGGCCCACGCCGGCGGCGATGCCGACGCCGAGGTTGATGACCGGCCGGTCCAACGGCAGCATCTCCAGGAAGGCGCGGCGCTGGATCACCTTGTCCGGTGTCAACGGCGTGGGGGGCGGGCTGTGGGCCGCGACCCGCTCCCGTCCGGTGTAGGTGGGATTGTCGAGTTCGTTGAAATTGACGCCGTGCTGGCTGGGGTCCTGCGCGACCACCACATAGTCCACGAGGAAGCCGGGAATCTGGACCGCGCCGACGGCGAGCTCGCCGCGCGGAACCACCTTCTTGACCTGGACAATGACCGTGCCGCCCGAGTTGCGGGCGGCCTGGGCCATGGCGAGGGCGTCGAGCCAGAAGGCCTCGTCCTCCATGGAGATGTTGCCGTCCTCGTCGGCCGTGGTGCCGCGCAGGATGGCGCAGTCGATCGGGATGGCGGGATAGAACAGCCACTCCTTGCCGGCCAGGGTCAGGGGTTCGACCAGGGACTTGGGCGTCGACCGGTTGAGCCGCCCGCCGTCGACCCGCGGGTCCATGAACGAGCCGAGGCCGATGCGGGTGATCACCCCGGGCTGGCCGGCAGCGACGGCGCGGTACATCTGGGCGACCACGCCCTGGGGCCAGCAGTGGGCCTCGATCTTCTCGTCCAGGGCCATCCGGCCGAGGTTCGGCGTGGCGCGCCAGCCGGCGGCGATGACCCGTCGGGTCAGCCCCTCGAAGCCATAGTGCCCCATGCCGCGCCCGCGCCCGTCGCCGGAGGCGGCGGCGAACAGGAGGGTCAGGTCACGCGGCGCACCCTCGGCCAGGAAGCGCCGTTCGACGGCGGCGGACACGGCCTCGGGATGGCAGTAGCCGCTGAAGCCGGGCGCGGTCACCGTCATGCCGTCCTCGATCAGCTGGGCGGCTTCCGCCTCTGAAATGATCTGCATCAGGGGTCCGGTATCCCGATCGGGGTCCAAGCAAGATCTGCGGCGATCAAGCCATAATTACTGATCAAAGTCGGCGAATGTTCAAATTAATGCAGCCAAAAATACATGTCGGCTTGGATATATATCCAATATTCAATAAGTATTATATTTTAACAAAAAAGCATCTTGATCAAATGCATTCTACGTGCTGCACATAAATACATGATCAAGACCGCCAGCCTTCCGATGTACAACTTCCCCGGCATGCGCGCAGCCAACGCCGCCTTCTGGCAGGCTCTGCGCGGTCTGCTGCGCGAGGCCGGGGTCGAGGGTGTTCCCGCCGAGCTGACCGTCGACCGCGCGCCAGTGCCCGAGGCAATCGGCGAGGAGGTGCTGTTCACCCAGACCTGCGGCTATCCCCTGCAAACCATCTACAAGGGGCAGCACCAGCTCCTGGCCCGCCCCTGCTACGACGCCGCCGGCTGCGTCGGCTCCACCCACAGCGCCTTCATCGTCGTGCCGAAGACCTCGCCCGCCCGGACCGTGCACAACCTCCGCGGCAAGCGGTTCGCGCTGAACAGCCTGCACTCCAACTCGGGCATGAGCCTTCCGCGGCGGATGCTGGCGGACCTCGCCAAGGGCGCGCCCTTCTTCGGCGAGATCGTCGAGACCGGCGGCCACGGGGCGAGCCTGCAGGTGCTGGCGGCCGGCGGCGCCGACTGCGCCTCGATCGATTGCCTGACCTATGCGTTCGCCGAGGATTATCAGCCCGACCTGACAGCTCCCTTGCGCATCCTTGCGCAGACGCCGCCGAGCCCGGCCATTCCCTTCGTCACGTCGGCGCAGACCGACGCGGAAACGGTGGCGAAGCTGCAGCGTTGCCTGTTCATCCTGTCGGCCGAGCCGCGCTATCGTCCTGTCCTCGACGGCCTGCGGATCAGCCGCATCGAGCCGGCGCCCCAGGCGGAGTACAGCGCCCTGTTGGACTACGAGCGCGAGGCCGCGGAGCTCGGCTATCCGACCCTGGCCTGATCCGGCCGCGCCCGCCCCGGTCAAGACCCAGGTCATGGCGCGGGCTTCATCACGCCGATCGGGTGGATGGGGACGAACACCGGCCTGAGGAACCACTTGCCGACGATCTCGCCATAGCCCCTGAACACGAAAGAGCCGTTGAGCCGCAGGAAACCCTCGCGCTCGCGGCGATAGGCGCCGGGAATCTCGTACCAGGGCAGGGCCGGGTCCAGATGGTGGACGATGTGGAGGTTGTTCCAGAGGAACAGGAGACCGAACACCCAGTTGCTCTCGACGCTGGCGATCCGCTCCTCGGGGTGATCGCCCCAGCGGTGCTCGATGAAGGCGCGCAGCAGCCCCAGGCTGAAGCCCGGATAGACGAACATCAGGTAGTACTTCCAGATCGGCATGTGGCCGACCGCCTTGACGAACCACAGCACCGCGGCAAGGCCCAGGGCGAAGCCGATCCAGATCCTGACGTTGCTGAAATCGCCCTTCTTCAGCAGCGCCCACTCGGTCATGAACAGCTTGCGCAGGCGCAGGATCGGTCCGATCGTCAGCCGGCCGAGCAGGGTCTGGTTGAACATCAGCACGCCCCGCCATAGGGGCGAGTAGCGGTCCCAGTCCTCCTGGCGGTGATAGACGCTTTCGGTATCGACCCCCGGATAGGTCAGGTTGACGTCGCGATGGTGGATGGTGTGGCTGCGGCGATAGAGTTCGTATGGCAGCCAGCCGCCGATCGGCGGCCACACCAGCGCCGTGCGCAGCCACAGGGGAATACTGCGCCAGCCGTGGATCGCCTCATGCTGCAACGAGAAATGCCAGGCCAGCACATAGGCGGCGGCGGGGACCAGGAGCCACCATGGAATCGCCGCATGGAAGACCACCAGCGCCGCCCAGGCGCCGTAGATCGCCACGGCCAGCAGCCAAGTGGGAAGCTCCCCCCGCCGCCACCACGACGCGCGCGGCGCGACCGATCCGGCGCCGGTCTCCGGCGTTGCGGCGTCGTTCCTGTTCATGCGGTCACCACTGCACCTGTTTCTGCGGCCGCCCCCGGGTCGGCGCTGCCCAACCGCGCGGCGCCATTCGGCGTATCTCCGAGCGCTTGATCACGTTCAGCTCGCCAGATGCCAGCGTACGAAAAATTGCGACTATTTGTCTAGTCATATCGAGTTAGGCTAGCCTGGCTTCAACGGTCCTTCCCGCGACGGAGGCGGGCCGGAGGAACCGATCAGGGGACGCGCATGAACGGAAGTCACGACCGGACGCTCGAAAAGGGGGGTTCCCAGGGGAGCCGGGCGATCGTTGCGGCGTCCGTCGGCAATGCCTTCGAGTGGTATGACTTCACCGTCTACGCCCTGTTCGCCATCTACATCTCCAAGGTCTTCTTCCCCGGCGGGGACTCCACGATGGAGTTGGTGAAGACTTTCCTCGCCTTCGGCCTGGGCTTCGTGGTCCGCCCCCTCGGCGCGGTGCTGCTGGGCATCTACGGCGACCGCGCCGGCCGCAAGGCGGTGCTGACGGCCACCATCGGCCTGATGGCCGTCGGCACGGGCGTCATCGCCTTCGCCCCCGGCTATATGGCCATCGGCGTCGGCGCCCCGCTGCTGCTGCTGTTCGGACGCATCCTGCAGGGGTTTTCCGCTGGCGGCGAAATCGGCGGCGCGGCGGCCCTGCTGATCGAGCACGCCCCGCCGCACCGGCGCGGCGAATACGCCTCCTGGCTGCAAGCCACCATGTCGGCGTCGAACATCATGGGCGCCTCGGCGGCCTTCATCGTCACCGCGCTGCTCACCCAGGACCAACTGGAGAGCTTCGGCTGGCGCCTGCCCTTCATCTTCGGGCTGCTGATCGCGCCGATCGGCATATGGATCCGGCGGACCCTCGACGAGACCCCCGAGTTCAAGCGCGAGATCGAGCATCGGCGAACCTCGCCCATCCGCCCGCTCAAGGTGCTGATCGAGGAATACCCTTTCGTGGTGCTGAAGGGCTGGAGCCTCTGCATCCTTTGGACGGTGAGCAGCTATTCGCTGGTGATCTTCATGCCGACCTATGTGCAGCGCACCTTCGGCTACACCCCCAACCAGGCGTTCACCGCCTCGCTGGTCGCCAACGTCTTCATGGTCTGTATCTGCGTGCTGGCGGGGATGGCTTCGGACCGGCTGGGGCGCCGCACCGTGCTGCTGGCGGCTGCGGCCTGGCTGGTGGTTCTGGTCCACCCGCTTCTCTGGCTGATGCAGGCCCAGCACAGCGTCTGGTCGCTGATCGTGGGCCAAACCCTGCTCGGCGTGGGCGTGGGCAGTTTCGTCGGGGTCGGCCCTTCCACCCTGGCGGAGCTGTTCCCGGCCCGCGTCCGCTCCACCGGGGTGTCGCTCAGCTACAATCTCGCCGTCACCATCTTCAGCGGCTTTGCGCCGGCGATGCTGTCCTACCTGACCGGGCGCGGCGTGCTGTTTGCGCCCGGCTGGTACGTGATCATCGCCGCGGTGCTGGCGTCCCCCGCCCTCTTCACCTTGAAACACGGCGGGACCCTCTTCAGCGGCCAGGGCGCCGTACAGCCGAACTGAGCTTCAGATGGGAACACGCCGCAAGGTCGCCTTGGCCCGGAACCGCCCGACCAGCCGATGCTGGTCGCCAGGGAAGGTCAGCTTCACCCAGGTGACGCTGCTCTCACCCCGCCAGGTGCGCCGCTCCATTTGCAGGCAGGCGCTGGCGGGCGCCACGGAGAGCAGGCCGGCAGCCTCCTCGTCGGCATTGACGGCGGAAATCTGGTGCTCGGCCTCGGTCCAGGGCACCTCCACCAGCAGCCACGAGCCGGGGGCGACGCCGACGAAATCCTGGCTCCGCGCCTGGGGGACAACTTCCAGGTTGATCAGCCGCTCCTCGACCGCGATCGCCGCCCCGTTGGCCCGGTGGACGCCCTGGATGCACAGCACCGGGGCGCCGGCCTCGATCTCCAGCCGCACCGCGTCAGCGGCGATGGCGCGGCGAACGCGCCGCAGTCGCCGCTCGAACGTGTAGTGCTGGCCGCTGGCCTTCACCTCGGCGGCGATGTCGTGGATCTCCAGCACTGTCTGCTCGACCCGCGGCGTGGCGACGAAGGTGCCGGCGCGGCGGCGGCGGACCAGGAGGCCCGCCTCCACCAGGGCGCCGATGGCGCGGCCCATGGTCATGCGCGCGCAATCGAACTGGGCGCTCAAGTCGAGCTCCGACGGCAGCTTGTGCCCCGGCGGCCAGGCGCCGGAGTAGATCGCGTCCTCCAGCGTCCGCTGGATCTCCAGGTAGCGCGGCGCGCTCTTCGGCTCGACCTTTGGCTTGCGGCGGGTAGGCGGGGTCAGGGCGCGGATTCCTTCAACAATTTGGCCACGACAGCCCGGTACCGCTTGTCGATCAGCTCGCGGTCGCGGTGGCGGCCATTCTCGACCACCACCTCTCCGCCCACTGCCACCCTATGGACGGCGCGCCGCCCCGTCGAGAAGATCCAGGTGTCGAACAGTTCCGCTTCGCCGGCGCAGGCGAGATCGGTCTGCTCCAGATCCAGCACCACGAAATCCGCCCGGCCGCCGGGAACCAGGCCCGGCGCGCCCAGCCCCATCGCCTGCGCCCCCCCCGCGAGGGCCGCCTCGAACAGCCGTCGCCCGGTCGAGTGCTGGTGGGGGGCGGACAGGACGTTGCGGGCCCGGTGGATCAGCCGCTGGCTGTATTCGAGCTGCTTGAGCTCGCCCGCGGCGTTCAGCTCGACGTTGGAATCCGTGCCGATCCCGAACCGCCCGCCGGCCTCCAGATACTCAGCCGCCGGGAACACGCCGTCGCCGAGATTGGCCTCGGTGATCGGGCAGAGGCCGGCGACCGCGCCGGACCGGGCCAGGGCGGCGGTTTCCATGGGCGTCAGGTGGGTGGCGTGGACCAGGCACCAGCGGGCGTCCACCTCCGCGTTGCGGAACAGCCATTCCACCGGGCGCAACCCCGACCAGGCCACGCAGTCGTCGACTTCCTTCACCTGTTCGGAGGCGTGGATGTGGATCGGGCCAGCCGGCTGCAGCGCCAGGATCTCCCGCAACAGGTCCGGCGGAACCGCCCGCAGGGAATGGGGCGCGACGCCGAGGCGCGGCGCGAGGGGACGAACCCGATCGAGGATGGCGCCGAAGGTCTCGACGTCGGTGATGAACCGGCGCTGGCCCGGCGTCGGCGCCGCCCCGCCGAAGTTGGAGGTGGCGTAGAATACCGGCAGCAGGGTGATGTCGATGCCGGAGGTCTCGGCCGCCGCCAGGTGCCGCAACGCCAGTTCCGCCGGGTTGTCATAGAGGGCGCCGTCCGGGGCGCGGTGGACGTAGTGGAATTCGCCCACGGTGGTGAAGCCCGCCTCCAGCATGTCGGCGTAGGCGTAGGCGGCGATGGCCTCGACCTCGTCCGGCCCCATGCGCGAGACGAACCGGTACATCGCCTCGCGCCAGCTCCAGAAATTGTCCTGGCCGGGGCCGTGCCGCTCGGTCAGCCCGGCCATGGCCCGTTGGAAGGCGTGGCTGTGCAGGTCCGGCATGCCGGGGACGGCGATACGCTCGGAGATATCGCCGGGCGCCGGCGCGGCGTCGGGCGTGGCCGAAACAATCAACCCATCGGCGCATTCGAGGCGCACATTGCGCCGCCAGCCGCCCGGCAGGAAGGCGCGATCGAAGAAGAAGGTCCGCCGCATCAATGTCCCATCCAGGCCGCTGGACAATCGCGACCGGCGCTAATATGCCTAGACATAACGGCGGCTGGCTAGTGGCAAATCCATGGAATCGTTCGATCGCGTCTGGCTCGGAGGACGACTGGCGACCCTGTCGCGGTCGGCGCCCGGACTCGGCCTGATCGAAGGCGGGGCGGTGGCCGCGCGGGACGGGCGGATCGCCTTCGTCGGGCCCGTCCAGGACTTGCCGACCGGCTGGTCCTCCAGCGAAGTGATCGACCTCGAGGGCCGGCTGGTCACCCCCGGACTGATCGATTGCCACACCCATCTGGTGTTCGGCGGCGACCGGGCCGACGAGTTCGAGATGCGCCGCCAGGGCGCCAGCTACGAGGAGATCGCCGCGGCCGGCGGCGGCATCCTGTCCACTGTGCGCGCCACCCGCAAGGCGGACGACGCCGAGTTGCATCGCCAGGCGGCCGACCGCCTCGACCGGATGATCGCCGAGGGCGTGACCACGGTGGAGATCAAGTCCGGCTACGGCCTCGACGAGGAGACCGAGCTTCGCATCCTGCGCGTCGCCCGCGCCCTGGGGGCCGAACGGCCGGTGGAGGTGGCCACCACCCTGCTGGCCGCCCATACCTTCCCGCCTGAGTTCAAGACCGACCGCCAGGCCTATGTCCGCGCCATCGTCGAACGGATGATCCCTGCTGCGGCCGCCGAGGGACTGGCCGACGCCGTCGACGCCTTCCTTGAGCCCATCGCGTTCTCGCCTGCCGAGGTGCGGGAGGTGTTCACGGCCGCCAAGGCGCACGGGCTGCCGGTCAAGCTGCACGCCGACCAGCTCACCGCCTCCGGGGGCGCGGCCCTGGCGGCCGAGTTCGGGGCGCTGTCCGCCGACCACCTTGAATGGACCGACGCAGCAGGCATCGCCGCCCTCGCCAAGGTGGGAACGGTGGCGGTGCTGCTGCCGGGCGCCTTCTTCAACCTGCGCGAGGGGCCAAAGCCCCCGGTTGAGGCGCTGCGCAAGGCCGGTGTGGCCATGGCCGTGGCCACCGACTGCAACCCCGGCACCTCGCCGATCGTCTCGCTGCAGGCGGCGATGACCCTCGCCGCGGTGCAATTCCGCATGACCGTCGAGGAGATCGTCGCCGGCGTCACCCGCGAGGCCGCCAAGGCGCTCGGCCAGGAGGACTGGGTCGGCACGCTGGAGGTCGGCAAGGCCTGCGACCTCGCCATCTGGAACGTCGAGCGACCGGCGGAGCTGGTCTATTGGCTCGGCCGCAACAACCTCTTCGCCCGCGTCTGGAGAGGCCGATGAGCGAGGCCCCCGCCTGGCTGGAGGTGCGCCGGGGCGACGCGCCCCTGATCGTCAGTTTCCCGCACACCGGAACCAGTATCCCGCCTGAGATCGAAGGCCGCCTGGTCTCGCCCTGGCTGGCCCGCAAGGACGCCGACTGGTGGATCCACCAGCTGTACGACTTCGCCGCCGACCTCGGCGCGACCACCATCCGCACCCCCATGTCGCGCACCGTCATCGACGCCAACCGCGACCCGTCCGGCGTCTCTCTCTATCCGGGCCAGGCCACCACCGAACTGTGCCCCACCACCACCTTCGACGGCGAGCCGCTGTATCGCGACGGACAGGGCCCTGACGAGGCCGAGATCGCGGCGCGGCGCGCCCGCTGGTTCGACCCCTATCCCGCCGCCATCGCCGTCGAGATCGCCCGGCTGCGCGCCCAGCAGGGGGCGGTGGTGCTGTACGACGCCCACTCGATCCGCTCGCGCATCCCGCGCCTGTTCGACGGCCTGCTGCCCAACTTCAACATCGGCGCCAACAGCGGCGCGAGCTGCGACCCGGCCGTGACCGCGGCGGTCGAAGCGGCCTGCGCAGCCTCGGACTTCAGCCACGTGGTCAACGGCCGTTTCAAGGGCGGCTACACCACCCGCCACTACGGCCGCCCGGCGTCCGGGGTGCACGCCATCCAGATGGAGCTGGCCTGCCGCGGCTATATGGCCGAGCCCGACGGCGACGCCCTGCCCGGCGACTGGCCGCCCGCCTACGACGAAGCCGCCGCCGCGCCGATGCGCAGCGTCCTCCGCACCGTCCTGCAGACCCTAATCGAGACCGTCCGCCCGCTGGCGGAAGCTAGGAAGACCGCATGAACCGTATCGACAACAGCCGCCTCATCCGCGCGTCCCGCGGGAATGTCCTGCAGGCGAAGAGCTGGATGACCGAGGCGCCGCTGCGGATGTTGATGAACAACCTCGACCCGGAGGTGGCCGAGCGGCCGGAGGAGCTGGTGGTCTATGGCGGCATCGGTCGCGCCGCCCGCGACTGGGACAGCTTCGACCGCATCGTCGCCACCCTGAAGCGGCTGGAGGGGGACCAGACCCTGCTGGTCCAGTCGGGCAAGCCGGTGGGCGTGTTCCAGACCCATGCCGACGCCCCTCGGGTGCTGATCGCCAACTCCAACCTGGCGCCGCACTGGGCCACCTGGGACCACTTCCACGAACTCGATCGCAAGGGCCTGATGATGTACGGCCAGATGACGGCCGGCTCGTGGATCTACATCGGCAGCCAGGGCATCGTGCAGGGGACCTACGAGACCTTCGTCGAGGCGGGGCGGCAGCACTATGGCGGCGATCTCGCCGGGCGCTGGATCCTGACCGCGGGGCTCGGCGGCATGGGCGGGGCCCAGACGCTGGCGGCGACCATGGCGGGGGCCTCGTGCCTGGCGGTGGAGTGCCGCGCTTCCAGCATCGAGATGCGGCTGCGCACCGGCTATCTCGACGTCCAGGCCAAGGATCTCGACGAGGCGCTGGAGATCATCGCCCGGGCCACCCGCGATCGGAAGCCGGTCTCCGTGGGCGTGCTGGGCAACATCGCCGAGATGCTTCCCGAAATGGTCAGGCGTGGCGTGCGGCCGGACATGCTGACCGACCAGACCTCGGCCCACGACCCGATCAACGGCTACCTGCCCATCGGCTGGACCGTCGACCAGTGGGACCGGATGCGCGAGACCGACCCCAAGGCCGTGGAAGCCGCGGCGCGCAAGTCCATGGCGGTGCATGTGCGGGCCATGCTCGACATGATGCACGCCGGCGTCCCGACGTTCGACTACGGCAACAATTTGCGGCAGGTGGCCAAGGAGGCGGGCGTCGCCGACGCCTTCGGCTTTCCAGGCTTCGTGCCGGCCTATATCCGCCCGCTGTTCTGCCGCGGCGTGGGCCCGTTCCGCTGGGCCGCGCTGTCCGGCGATCCGGAGGACATCTACAAGACCGACGCCAAGGTGAAGGAGCTGATGCCGAACGCGCCGCACCTGCACAACTGGCTCGACATGGCGCGGAGCCGCATCAAGTTCCAGGGATTGCCGGCGCGGATCTGCTGGGTCGGCCTCGGCGACCGCCACCGGATCGGCCTCGCCTTCAACGAGATGGTGGCGTCGGGCGAGCTGAGCGGGCCTGTGGTGATCGGGCGCGACCATCTGGACTCCGGCTCGGTCGCCAGCCCCAACCGCGAGACCGAGGCGATGAAGGACGGGTCGGACGCGGTGTCCGACTGGCCGTTGCTCAATGCACTTCTCAACACCGCCTCGGGCGCCACCTGGGTGTCGCTGCACCACGGCGGCGGCGTCGGCATGGGCTTCTCGCAGCATGCCGGCATGGTGATCGTGTGCGACGGCACGCCGGAGGCCGCGCGCCGGGTGGCGCGGGTGCTGTGGAACGACCCGGCGACCGGCGTCATGCGCCACGCCGACGCCGGCTATGAGGACGCCATCGGCTGGGCCGCCGAACAAGGCCTGGACCTGCCCAGCGTGCCGGGTCTTGCACGGCCTCCCGCCCGTCTCGAACCGGGGAGCGCTTACAATGCATAAAGCCAAGGCGAGACGGCTCGGCGTGGCGCTGGGCGTCGCTGTTTGCCTGAGCCTCGCCGGCGCAAGCGCTCCGGCCTTCGCGGCCGCCCCGACCGCCGCCTACCAGCCGATCGCCCCCAGCATGGCCGACCGGACCGTCACCCTGACGGGCAAGGACATGACCATCGATCAGCTGGTCCAGATCGCCCGTTACGGCGCGAAGGTGGCGCTGGCCCCGGAGGCGCGGACTCGCGCCGAGGGCAACTACGGCCTGCTGCTCCAGGCGGCCGCCGACGGGGCGCCGGTCTACTGGTTCAACCGCGGCACGGGCTCCAGACGCGAGACGGTGATCTTCGCCGGCAGCCCGATGACGCCGGAGAACAAGACGTTCCTGGAGGAGAGCCAGCTCCGCGCCTTCCGCTCCGGAGCCCGGGGCGGCCAGCCGCCGGAGGTCGCCGAGGAAGAGATCGTCCGGGCCATGATGGCGCACCGGGCCAACGCCATGACCCACGACGCGCCGAGCCCGCAGCTGCTGCAGATGCTGGTCGAGCTGATCAATCGCCGGATCACGCCCGTGGTGCGCGAGCGCGGCACGCTGGGCGAGGGCGACCTGTCGCCGATGGGCAATGTCGGCGCGGCCATGGTCGGCGCCGGCGAGGTCTACTATGGCGGCGTCCGCATGCCGGCCATGGAGGCCCTGAACAAGGCGGACCTGAAGCCGATCCAGCCCTTTGCGGCGGACGACAACGCGCTCACCTCGTCGAACGCCTACGCCACCGCCAAGGCGGCGCTGGCCGTCTACGACGCCCGGCAGCTGCTGGAATGGGCCGACCTCGCCTACGCCATCGACGTCCTGGGGATGAACTCCTCGATCACTCCGATGTCGATCCCGGTTCAGTCGAACCGGCCCTTCCCGTGGATCAACTACTCCTCGGCCAAGGTGATGGACATGGTCCGCGGCAGCTACCTGTTCGACGCCGATCCCAAGCGGATCATCCAGGACCCGGAGAGCCTGCGCGCCAGCCCGCAGCGCACCGGCTCGGCCTGGCTCGCCTGGGCGCGGCTGCGCGACACGGTGACCATCCAGCTCAATTCGTCGGACCACAATCCGGCGACCCGGACCGATCTGCAGCCGGACGACAACTGGCAGCTCTCCACGCCCCAGCTGATGAAATACTACGTCAAGGGCGGCGAACTCTCGAAGGGCAAGTCCGGCTACGTCCTGGCGAACGCCAATTGGGACCCCTATCCCATGGCCAACGACCTGGAGGCCTTCAACATCGCGCTCGGCAACCTCGGCGTCGCGGTGGCCCAGCGGATCCAGCGCTTCACCAACCCCTTCTTCACCGTCGTCAGCCCACGCGACGTGTTCACGCCGGAGCAGCTCGGCGGGTCGGGATGGTGGGGCTTCGGCGGCTATCTCTCCGCCGACCTGTCCCAGGAGATCCAGTCCAACATCAATCCGGTCGCGCCCGAGGGCGCCGCCATCGTCGCCACGGTCGAGGACCTGCAGGCCCAGACCAAGATCAAGACCCGGCGCACCGCCAAGATGGTCGACGACATGTACCAGCTGATGGCCATCGACCTCCTGACCGGCGCGTTCTGGATGGACGTGCGCAAGGCCCAGGACGCCTCGCGGACCTTCGGCCAGGCGCCGACGGCGGCCCACGATGCGCTCCGTCGGATCGTGCCGCTGAACGCGTCGGTCCCGAACGGCGGCAAGTCGGTGGCGGAGCTGGCCTACGACTTCATGAAGGCCACGCCCGCCTCGACTTTCTATCGCGGGTCGATCGTCATGCCGCCGGGCGAGCCGACGCCGTCGGCGCCCAGCAACCTCTACCTCGGCCCGCAGCCGTAGGCGCGGGCGCGCCCATTGGAGAGCGTGAAGATGATCCGTTCAGCACGACCGCGCCTCGGCGCAATTCTTGCCGGGGCGTTGCTGACGATCGGAGCCATGAGCTGCGGCGAGGCGTCCGCCCAGACCGCCTATCGCCCGATCACGCCCACGGTGGAGAACCGCACCGTCACGCTGACCGGCAAGGACCTGACCATCGAGCAGGTGATCGAGGTCGCCCGCTACGGGGCCAAGGTCGAGCTCAGCCCCGAAGCCCGCCGGCGCTCCGCCGACGCTTACGGCCTGCTGTTGCAGGCGGCGTACGAAGGGGTCCCGGTCTACCGCTTCAACCGCGGCGCCGGCTCCCAGCGCGAGGTGGTGCTGTTCACCGGCGACCCGATGTCCCCGGCCAACAAGGCGCAGATCGAGGCCCGCCAGCTTGCCGCCTTCCAGCGGGGAGCCAGGATCGGCTACGGCCCCGAGATCGGCGAAGAGGAGCTGGTGCGCGCCATGTTGGTGGTCCGCGCCAACACCATGACCTACGCCTCGGCCAGTCCGCAGCTGACCCGGATGCTGCAGGACCTCTTGAACAAGCGCATCACCCCGGTGGTGCGATCCGGCGGCACCGTCGGCGAAGGCGATCTCGCCCAGATGGTCAATGTCGAAGCTGTCATGGTGGGGGTCGGCGAGGCCTATTATCGTGGCGAGCGCATGCCCGCCGCGAAGGCCCTGGCCTTAGCCGGCCTGAAGCCCCTGGTTCCGACGGGGGCCGATGAGGCCGCCGTCGACATCACCAACGCCTATGCGGCCGCCCAGGCGGTCCTGCTGGTGGACGAGGCCCGCCACGCGCTGGAATGGATCGAGATGGCCTACGCCATCGACCTGAACGGCATGAACTCCAGCATCACGCCGATGTCGCTGCCGGTGCAGGTCGACCGCCCGTTCAAATGGCTGAACTGGGAGTCCGCTCGCACCCTCAACATGATCCGCGGCAGCTATCTGTTCCAGGACGACCCCAAGCGGATCATCCAGGACCCCGAAAGCATGCGGGCCTCGCCCCATCGCCAGGCCGCCGCCTGGGAGGCCTGGGCCGACCTGCGGGCCTCGGTGCTGATCCAGATCAACGCCTCGGAACAGAATCCCGAGGTGCGCGTCAACGCGCCGGGGGATAGCTGGGAGCTCTCCACCCCCCATTTCATGCGCTACCACGTCAAGGGCGGGCCCTATTCCAACGGCCGTTCCGGCTATGTGCTCTCGAACGCCAATTGGGATCCCTACCCGATGTCCAACAAGGTGGAGGCGTTCACCAACGCGCTCGCCAATGTGGACGTGAGCGTCACCCAGCGGCTGTACCGTTTCTCCAGCCCCTTCTTCACGGTGGCCGTCCCCGCCGACGTGCTGAGCGCCGACCAGCGCGCCCTGGCGCCACGGCAAGGGGGCGGCTACACCGCCTCCGCCATCTGGCAGGAGATCCTGTCGCTGACCCCGGCGATCCCCCCCGAGGGCAACGCCATCGAGCAGAGCGTCGAGGACCTGCAGGCCAACACCGGCCTGAAAGTCCAGCGCGCCCGTAAGGCCGTCGACCTGACCCTGCACCTGGTGGGCCAGGACCTCCTGACCGGGACCTACTGGCTCGACGTGCGCAAGATTCAGGATCCGAGCCGCAACTTCGGCCCCGGCCCGACCGCCGCCTGGACCGCCTTCCGCAACGCGATCCCCTGGCAGGCGCCCCCCGCGTCGCGCCCGGACGAGCCCCTGGGCCATGTCGCCTATCGGTTCCTGAAGGAAACCCCCGCCTCCGCCTTCTTCCCCGAGGGCCCGGCGGTCCCGGTCACCGAGGAGCCCGCCACGCCCTGGCTGCGGAGCGGCAAGTGACCCGGCGGGGGGCCGCGTGGCCAGCGGCCCGTCGCCGCCGCCATGCAGCTCCCGGCCTACGACCCGATAACCGCCGTCGATGGCGCATTTTCGGGCGCCGAGCGCCCGTTCAGCCCGCACCGATTTCTGGACGAGAAAGTTGCGACAATTTGTCTAGTCATATTGCGACATTTTGTCTAGTCATATGCAACTACGGTTCGACGGGCGGGCGGCAGGCGAACCTCCCGCTGCCCCGCCGGGCCTGGAGCTAAGACAAATGGTTCGGCCGAAGCTCAGAACTCTGGCGCTCCAAATCAAGGACGTCGGGGCCTAGTCGACAGTACATTAGAGGAATTAATCGCAAGCAATTGTTCACTTGAACCGAATTCGAGAAGAGGGGGTGGAATTATGTCAAATCTAGATAAGATTCTCAGAGGCAAGACGCTGAAGATTAGCTTGGCGCAGGCGATGCTCCTGTCCACCGCACTGTCGTCGGTGTTGTTGATCGCTCAGCCTGCCGCGGCGGAAGACAAGGGCGATACCATCAGCCTCGACGAGGTCGTCGTCACCGCCCGCAAGCGCGCCGAAAACCTCCAGTCTACGCCGGTCTCGGTGACGGCGCTCTCCGGCGACATCACCCGGCAGCTCAACGTGCAGAACTTCCAGGATCTTCGCGGCGCGGTGCCGAACCTGGAAATCACGCCCCTGACCACCGGCGGCGCCGCCATGACCATCCGCGGCATCGGCCAGATCAACAGCCAGGTGAACGTCGACGCCAAGGCCGGCTTCTACGTCGATGAAATGTACGTGGCGCGCCAGGAAGGCAACCAGCTGTACTTCTACGACATCGACTCCCTACAGGTGCTGAAGGGTCCGCAGGGCACCCTGTTCGGCAAGAACACCACCGCCGGCGCGGTGCTGCTGTCCACCGCCCGTCCCGGCCCGGAAGCCGGCGGCTTCGTCCGGGTGCGTGCCGGCAGCTTCGATCGCCTCGATACCGAGGGCGCGATCAACATCCCGCTGTCCGACAACTTCCTGACCCGGATCAGCTTCCGGACCCAGAACACCGACGGCTACATCAAGCATGCGCTGGACGACGACACGAGCAACAACATCAACGACAAGTCGATCCGGCTTCAAACCCGCTTCACGCCGACTTCCAGGCTGGTTGTCGACACCTTGGCCGAATACAACCGTTCGGAAACCAAGGGGAGCACCACGATCATGATCGGGTGCCGCCCGACCGCACCCTATATGAACAACTACAACGCCTTGCACAGCGTCCGGCTGTGCGACGCCTATCCGGTGCTCAACAAGCACTACACGGTCTACGGCGGCGCGACCCTGAGCATTCCGACCAGCTCGGCTCTGACCGACGTGGCCAAGGGCGGCGATTTCCAGGCCAGCGGCCTGACCCGCTTCGGACATCCCACGTCGTTCAACGACACCGAGGTGTCCACGCTGAACAACCGGATCACCTACGACGTCACCGACGAGATCTCGGTCAAGTCGATCACCGCCTACCGGAATTCCGCGGCGAGCTGGTACAATCCGACCCTCAACGCGCCGAACGACATCTATGGCGAGTTCGACAACACCCACACCCGTCAGTTCACCCAGGAGTTCAACCTCAACGGACGGGCGTTCGATGATCGGCTGAACTATGTCGTCGGGGCCTACTTCTTCGACCAGAAGACCTTCCTGCTGCAGGACACCGGGCCGGACTGGATCGACCCGGTGGGCTACACCTACGAGGCCACCAACCACTTCAAGAGCTGGGCCCTCTATGCCCAGGCCTCGTTCAAGATCACCGAACCCCTCGAACTGACCCTGGGCGGCCGCTACAGCCACGACCGGAAGAGCGCCGTCAGCGACGTGGCGCTCCAGACCGTGACCACCGCCCCCTGCAATGGCTTCGCCAACGCCTTCCGGCAGGGCTTCAAGGTCTGCGGCGGCCACCTGCTAGGCGAGGACGAGGAGAGCTGGAGCAGCTTCGACCCCCGGGCCCAATTGTCCTACCAGTTCACGCCGGACATCTTCGCCTATGCGAGCGCCACCCGTGGCTACAACGCGGGCGGCTTCAACCAACAGCTCGGGTCCAACGTCGCCCGGGGCAGCCTGATCTCCTACGACCCGGAAAAGGTCTGGTCGTACGAGGCCGGCCTGAAGACCCAGTGGTGGGACCGCCGCGTCCGGGCCAACGTTTCGGCCTTCTACCAGAAGTACGACGACATCCAGACCACGGTGCTGATCGAAATCAACGGGAGCAACACCCGCCAGGTGCAGACCGGAGCCACGGCCCACGAGCAGGGCCTCGAAGCCGAACTGGAACTGCTGCCGACGCCGGACCTCGTGGTCCGCGCCAACGCCGCCTATCTGGACCAGGCCTACGACAGCATCCGCCCGGGCGTGTCGTTCACCCTGCAGACCCCGGTCACCTCGGCGGCCAAGTTCACCTACGCCCTGTCGGCCGACTACACCTTCCACCTGGGGTCCGAGGCGACCCTGGTGGCCGGCCTCAACTGGCGCGCGGTCGGCAAGAAGCCGCGGTGCAATGCCGCCAACGTCTGCATCGACTTGCCGGCCTACGGCCTGCTCGGCGGGCGCCTGGACTACCGGCCGAGCGGGGACAGCCCCTGGACCGTCGGCGTCTGGGGCACCAACCTGCTCGACAGGTATGTCCAGCTGGACAAGCTCATCGGCGGCTCGATGGGCGTGGACGCCATCACGCCCGGGCGGCCGAGGGAAGTCGGCGTGGAGGTGCGTCGCACTTTCTAGCCGGCTCACTTCGGCGTCGGCGGACGCGGCCCCCGACCGGATGGCGTCAATCCCGTCGGGGGGAGCGCCTGATCGAAGTCGCCATTTCACGCGTATCCTCCGCTACAAGCTCGTGCGCACGGCCCTCGGCCGCGCGCACATTTTTTGTTCGGAACGGACGAGACGCCGGAACGCGACATTGTTCGTGACGCGAGAACGGGCGCCTTCATGGCGCGGGGCCCCGAACCTGTGGCCGCCTTTCCCGTCGTGGAAGTGAACGGCTACGCCGCGCCTAGTCGCCGGTGCGCAGCTCCTCGGCGATCGCTCGAAAGAGTGCTGCCTCGGGCGATGAGTCCGCCTCGCGGGTGCTCACGATAATCGGCGATGTGGCATGATCCTCACGTATCGGCCGATAGACGACGTCGTCGCGCCTTAGCCGCTGCACCGAGGCCGGCACCAGGCAAACGCCGGCCTGTGCGGCGACCAACCCGAGCGCTGTCTGCAACTCTCGAACCTCTTGGATCACCGCCGGCTGCAACCCTCGATCCTGGAAAACCGACAATACCTGGTCGGCATAGCTCGGACGCGCGGGGCGCGGGTACACCACGAGGGTTTCGGCAGACAGAGCGGCCAACGAAACCGGTTCCTCGCTTTGGGCCCAAGGGTGGCGGGCGGAGAGCGCCGCCAACAGGGGTTCCTCGCGGATCACCTGCCGATGAATCCCTTTTGCCTCGAGACGCAGGCGGCCGATCCCCACGTCGATCCGTCCTTCGCCAAGCGCGGTCAACTGCTCAAAAGTGCTCATCTCGATCAGGTCGACGTCCGCCCGCGGCGCATCGCGGCGGAACCGCTCGATCATAGCCGGGACCACGTCGTAGATCGTCGATCCCACGCAGCCGATAACGAACCGGCGACGACCTGCGGCCGTATGCCGGCGCATCAAGGTGCGCAGCTGTTCCGCCGCCGCCAGGATCTGGGTGGCTTGCTCGTAGAACAGCCGGCCGGCGTCCGTCAGCAACAAGGGACGACTCCCTCGATCGATCAGTTGAGCGCCGAATTCGAGCTCCAGCTCCCGGATTTGACGGCTGAGAGGGGGCTGCGCCACGCCGAGCTGTTGCGCTGCACGGGTAAAGTTGCGGGCGTTCGCCACGGCGAGGAAATACCGGAGATGTCGAAGTTCCATCGTACCTTCCCGTGAGGCGGCGCCGGCGCTTCAAACTTGACGTAGAGGCCACCGCGCTTAAACGTATACGGAATACGTT
>DASVNS010000244.1:0-4541 GCA_036383735.1 Phenylobacterium sp.
ACGCCCCGCGTGCGCGCCTTCATCGACTTCATGGCGCCCTACCTGCAGCGTGAACTCCACCGCGCCGAGGAACGTGGCCGTGAACGGCTGGCCGAACAGGCGGCCACGGTGATGCCGTTCCCAGCGAAGAACGTCAGCTAAGCGGCTTCAGCGCGAGGGACGTAGGTTTCGAAGTAGCGCACCTCCGGCTGGTGCACGGGGACCGGCGCGCGCATCAACCGCTCGATCTCCAGGCGGGTGGCCTGCTCGGCGTCATAGCGCGCGCGCAGCTCGACAGCCCGCGCCACCACGGCCGGCGGCTGGCGCTCTTCCGGCGTGACCAGCAGGCCCAGCACGCGCGACAGCTGGCCCAGGTCCGTACGCGCCAGCAGCAGCGACAGCGGCGCCGACAGGAACAGGCCGAGCGATACGGGACTGGTCCACCAGAAGATCGCCGGGTCCAGCAGCCAGGCGATCACCGCGCCCGCCAGCCCGATCGCCACATGTCCCCGGTGCGAACGCCAGGCCTCGCCCCGCGAGAGCCGGCCGGCGTCGCGCTGCTGGGCGTTCCAGCCGGAGTCGCGGCCGATGAGGACGTCGAACACGGCCGCGCTCTGCATCAGCATGAGCACGGGCGCGACCAGGGCGCTCAGCACCGTCTCCAGGCCGATGCCGGCCCACAGTTCCCTGACGCGTGACGCACCGGACGCCCGCCGCTCGCGAACGGCCAGGAATCCGGCCATCAGCTTTGGCGCGACGAGAAGCGCCACGGTGACCGCAAACAGCAGGACCGCGGCATCGCCATGCACGCGGACGACATCGTCGATCTGTCCCAACCAGGCGGTGGCGCCGAAGCCCACCAGAAGCAGCCAGAGCGGCGAGGTGACGTACGACAGTATGCCCCGCAGCAGGTGCAGGCGGCTGATCCAATGCAGGCCCGCCGCGCGGATGACCCCCAGATGCTGCAGATTGCCCTGGCACCAGCGACGGTCGCGGCGCGCCATGTCGACGATCGTCGGGGGCGCCTCTTCGTAGCTCCCGCCCAGATGGCTGGCGAGGCGCACGGCCCAGCCGCCCCGGCGCAGCAGCGCGGCCTCGACGAAGTCGTGGCTCATGATGTGGCCGCCGAACGGCCGGGGGCCCGGCAGGTGGGGCAAGCCGGCGCAGGCCGCGAAAGCGCGCACCCTGATGATCGCGTTGTGACCCCAGTAGTTGCCCTCCGCGCCCGACCACCAATCCTGGCCGGCGGCCAGCATGCCGCCGTAGGTCCGCGCCGCGAACTGCTGGAGCCGCGCGAACAGGGTTTCAGCCCCCACCAGGTTGGGCGCGGTCTGCAGCAGGCCGAGCTCGGGGTCCGCCTCCATCTCGGCGGTAAGCCGCACGATGGTGTCCGCGCTCATCAGGCTGTCGGCGTCGAGGATGATCATGGCCTCGTAGGCGCCCCCGGAGCGGCGAACCCATTCGGCGACGTTCCCGGCCTTGCGGTCGGTGTTCTGGGGCCGGCGGCGATAGAAGAGCCGGGCGCTCGGGCCCAGGCGGGCGCGGACGCGCAGCATGCCCACCACCTCGTGCCGGGCCGTCGCCTCGTCTCGCGTGTCGCTGAGCACGAAGATGTCATAGAGTTCCGACACTTCCAGCCGCATAAGGTCTTCCCGGATCGCCTGCACGGCGGCGAGCACCCGTCCTGGGTCCTCGTTGTAGGTCGGCATCAGCAGCGCCGTGCGCGTCAGGATCACCGGCTGCGGCTCGGGTCGGCGGGGCCGCGTGGCCTTCCACCGCACGCAGAAGCCCGCCGCGCCGCTCACGAAGCCGAACGCCGTCCAGCCGAACAGCACGATGAACAGCGCCAATGCGCTGGCATCCAGCACCGTGAAGCCGCCCCCCGCCAGCAGGCTGGCCATCACCGCGCCGGCGATGGCCGTCCCCGCGGCCGTCGCCCCGAACACGACGATCCGCCGGCCGCCGACGCGCAGCAAAGGCGGGAGGGGGCGATCCGCGCGATGCAGATCCTGTTCCGGCATCGCGAGGCAGGCGGGCGCCGGCAGCGACCGAAAGAAAGGTTCCGGCCGCACCACACTGGCCGCCCTCACCAGCGGGGCCTTGAGGTGCGCGGGCCCGGGTACGCGCCGCGCTACGCTAGCCATCGATACATCCAGGTTTCCGATATGGGCGTCCCAGCCCGCACCAACGTCAATTGCAGGTCGCTGTTCGGGGCGCCGGCGGGATCCAGCTCGAAACTCACGCGGGCGCCTCCGATTGAGGCGTTCGGCTGAACTGTTTCCACCCGAATGCCTCCCGCAGTGGCGCTTGCCTGCGCCTGGAGGCCTTCGATGGCGCTCGCCGACAGAGGCCCGAAGTCCACGAGGAAGCGGCGGCGGGCGGGATCGTGGCCGTGGCCGGTCCGCCAGGCGAGGGCGCGGGCCAGCGGGCTGGGCGGTTCGGGATTGGCGCCCCAGCTCAGCCGGTAGTGGAACCGATGCTCACGGCCGGGCGCCAGCGGATCGGCAGGTCGCCACAGGGCGACGATATTGTCCTCCGCCTCGCTGCGCGAACCCAGCTCCACGAGGCGGACGCTTCCACGGCCGAAGCCCTCCAGCGGTTGCACCCAGGCGCCGGGACGCAGGTGGTAGTTCGCCTCCAGGTCCTGGTAGGCCTCGAAGGTCCGTTGGCGCTGCAACAGTCCGAACCCGCGCGCGGGCCCCGCGTCGAAGTCGCTGACCCGGGTCGCCGAGGTGTGGACCAGCGGCCGCCACACGCGCTGCCCGCGCCCATCGTCCGTCAGCAGGCCGTCGCTGTCGTGCACCTCCGGGCGGAAGTCGTCGTAGCGGCGCGGCTGCTCGGGGCCGAACAGATACATGCTGGTGAGCGGCGCGATGCCCACCGAGACCAGCGGGCGGCGCGGGAAGAGGTGGGCCTCCACGTCCATCACGGTCTGCAGACCCGGCGCGATGTCGAAACGGAACGCCCCGCTGGTCGAGGTGCTGTCCAGCAGGGCGTGGACCACCAGGCTCGCCGCGCCGGGCGCCGGCCGTTCGATCCAGAAGGCGCGGAAGATCGGGAACTCCTCGCGCGCCTCGCCGGAGCCCAGGGCCAGGCCGCGTGCGGAGAGGCCGTAGGTGACCCCCCGCGCGACCGCCCGGAAATAGCTGGCGCCCAGGAAGGCCACCAGTTCGTCGAACCGGCCAGGGACCTCCGCCGGCGCATGCACGCGGAAACCGGCGAACCCCAGATCGGCGGGCAACGGGCCGGGCTTCTGCGCGCCGTAGGTGAACAGCTCCTCCGAGAAGCGGATGGGCCGCACGCCGCCGCGATCGGCCTCGAACAGGTCCACGGGGTCGCGGAACAGGCCGCCGCGGTGGAACATCTGCAGCTGGAAGGGCAGCCGCTCGCTCCGCCAGATCGCCCGGTCGGGGCGGAACCGCAGGTCGCGGTAGGCGTCGTAGCCCAGGTTGGCCAGGCTGGGCTGGAGCGGCCGGTCCGCGGGACGATACCCGGTGCGGCTGAGGTCGCGGGCGCGCTTGCGCACCATCTCGCCCATGGCGCCGCGCGGCGCCCAGCCGGCCGCCGCGAGCGCCGCAGGCGCGATCATCATCAGTTCGCGTCGCCGCAGACCCTGCGCGACCGCCCGGCTCTGCGGCATGGCATCCCGTTTACGCGTCGACCCCGAACCTGGTTCCTCGCCCAGGCGAACGGCGAAAACATGGCCTATGGCCAGGCTTCTCCCCAGTCGAGGCGCCGCGCCCGGGCGTGGCTCGGCTTGTCGCGGCGGGGCACGAAAACCCGGTCCAGTCCTTCAGCGCCGCAGACCTTGAACTCGATTCCTGGCTTGCCGGCCTTCGGCCGCGACAGGATGCGGCCCGCGGCGGGGGCGGCGGCCACGGCGGGGCGCGCCGCCAACAGGTAGGCGAACTTCTCATCCTCGAACGGAACCTCCGCGCCCTTCGCCAGGCGATGGTCGCGGGAACGCGGCAGCCGCACGCTGAAGTGACACCAGTCGGGCGCCGCCAGCGGGCAGGCGGCCTCGTGCGGGCAGGGCGCCAGAATGCGCGCGCCGGCGGCGATCAGCATGTCCCGCGCCGCGAGGATGCGCCCATAGCCCGCCGGCGTGCCCGGCTCCACCAGGGCCAGCAGGCCCTCGCACGCGGTCCACAGGCGCTCGACGACCGATTGCTGCGCCGATGCGGCGATCTCGGCGAGCGCGTAGCTGGCGAGCACCAGGTCCGCCTTTGGGAACGGTCCCGCGGTGAGGTCGCCACGCTGCGCATCGGCCCGGCTGACGGGCGTCGGGGCCTGGGCCGCCAGGCGCTCGGCCATGTCGAGGAAGGGGGCGCTGGCGTCGAACCAGGTCACCCGATCGAGCGACGGCCACGCCGCCGCCGCCGCCCAGCTTCCGCCGCCCGGACCGCACCCGGCGTCGAGCAGCGAGGCAGGCGCGAAATCCGGCGCGCGGGCCTGCGCCTCGGCGAACACCATGGCGTCCGCCGCATAGGTGGCGGGCAGCCGGGCCAGCGCATAGGCCAGGGCGTCGTCGCGGCCCTTGATCACGGCCGCGGAGCCGCGGC
>DASVNS010000245.1:0-23949 GCA_036383735.1 Phenylobacterium sp.
TCGGCGCGGTGGTGGTGGGAGCCCTGTCCAGCGAGACGCTGCGTGAACAGGGCCTTCGCCGGCTGATAAAGCGGTGGCTGGGTCGCTGAGCCGCCAAGCGCCTGCCTGATCTCGTTCCGCGGAGTTAAGTTCGTTGCCGGCGGCGCTCAAGCGACTGTTGATGGACCATGCGCCCTGGCTCGTGCGCCTTAAGCGTGACTTCGACGGCGCCTCCCGGCGACGGCAGGCTGCCCGCGACCTGAAGCTCGCCAAGGCGGCCGTGGCGGCATTCCCGAACACCAGGCGGCGGCGACGTTCCAGGCTTCCCGGCGAGTTGATCGTTTCGCTCACCTCCTATCCGCCTCGCTTCCCGACCCTGGCGCCCACGATCAAGGGGCTTCTCGACCAACGGCTTCAGGCCGATCGCGTGGTCCTGTGGATCTACGAGGATGACGAGGCCGCGATCCCGCCCGACGTCCTCGACCTGCGCCAGCACGGATTGGAAATCAGGACCTGCTCCGACACCAGATCCTACAAGAAGCTGATCCCCGCCCTCCGCGCGTTCCCCGAAGCCTTCGTGGTCACCGCCGACGACGACATCTACTATCCGCCCACGTGGCTTGAAACGCTCGTCGAATGCGTCGACCCCGCCCGGCCCGGTATTGTCGGCACGCGAGCGCACGTCGCGCTGATGAAGAGCGATGGCTGTCCGCTGCCGTACACCAGTTGGCTCATGGAGACGAAGGCGACGAACGTCTCGGCGCCCGGCCAGGCGCTCTTCCTCACCGGCATCGGAGGCGTGCTCTACCCGCCGCACAGCCTGCATCCCGATGTGGAGCGCGAGGACCTGTTCATGCGCTTGTGCCCGCAGGCGGACGACGTCTGGCTCTTCGCAATGTCGGAACTGGCCGGCACGCCACGCCGCCGCACTGCGCGCGCCGTGCCGCTCGTGCCCTGGCCCACGTCGCAGGACGTCGGTCTGTTCCACGAGAATGTCGCTGGCTCCGGCAACGACCGGCAGCTTCAGAACGTCATCGAGACATACGAGGCCCTGAAATCTCGACTGCGCCGATTGGCGGCCACCGGGGCCGCGCAGACCGATTCAGGCGAACCTCAGTAGGCGTTCAGGACGGTTCCGATGACGCTGGCGCGTTCCTTGGCCAGCTGGTCCGCAAGCGTATGCACGTCCGAGACCAGGGTCTTGTTCTTCCGCGCCACGACCAGGCTGAACCCGACCACCGTGCTTATGCGACGACTATCGGCCGACCCGTTCGCTGGCGGGGTATCGACGATGGTCATCATGTAGTCGCGCAGGCAGCTGTTGATCACGTCCGGGAAGCGATCCGACGCGAGGAATTCATGAGCCAGGTCGTCGGCTCCCCCCGCGAACAGCACGTCCAGGTTGGGTATGACCTCCTGGAGGCTGAAGTCGGCGACGTCGCCGTCCGGCGTCGTCAGACAGGCCCGCAGGCCTCCGCCCGGGATCGCATCCGGGAAATAGGACTGCACCGAGGGGCCACGAAGGTCGGCGTCGACCAACAAGGTCTTGATGCCGATCTGGGCCAGCGCCACCGCAAGGTTGACCGCGACGAAGCTTGTTCCCACCTCAGGCGTGGGTCCGCAGATCGCCAGGGCGCGTCGGCCCTTCTGAATATGCTGGGATTGGATCCGGGTCCGTAGCGCGCGGATCGCCTCCGCAGCTCCGCCCTTCGGATCGGTGAGCATGACAATCGGCGTCGGCTGCTCGAAAGCGGCTGATGGCGGGGGCATGGGCTGACGACGGCTCTTCGTGACCACCTGATCCACCTACGCCATTGCCCCAACTGGAGATCGCGCCCTGCGCGCCTTGCCGAACCGCGAGCGACGCCTCGGTGAGGCCGACGCCACCACGGCCAGGCAGTGGAGATCGTCGTCGCCGGCGAGGTCTTCCACGCCACGGACCCGCCGGTTCAGCAGTTCGACGAGGACCGCCAGGACCAGGCCCATGCCCAGCCCCAGGCCCATCGAGCCGATGATGATCAGCCGCTTGTTCGGGAACGCCGGCTCCGTCGGAGTGACCACCACGCCGATCGAGGTCATCCCAGGATCGGCCACGCCGGCTTCCAGGGTGAGTTCGGCCGCGCGCTCGGCGGTCTTTTTGTATTGCTCGCGGCGCAGGTCGACTTCGGATTGAAGCTGGCGGAGATGCTCGATCTTGTCGCGCTGGCCGATAACCCGGGCCTTCTGTTCCTCCAGGGCATGGCCGATGGCTGCGATCGCCGCCGTATTGCTGGGACCCGCCCGGGCGGCTGCCTGTTCCTGAGCCACGACATTGGCGACCAGCGCACGCTGGGCGCGCAGTTGTTTCATCTGCGGGTGGTTGGGGCCCAGCTTGTCGGCGTTCTGGGCGATGGCGGCGTCGATCTGCGCCAGTTGCAGGCTGGATGCCGAGTTCATCGACAGGGGTGCGCTCATCGCGGCCGCCGGCGCCGTGGCGGACTGGCCCACCAGCGCCGCGAGACGCGCGCTGTCCACGTCCTGCTGGCTGCCGGCCTGTTCGCCCTGCATTACGATCCCGTTCTCGCGTTCGTATCGGGCCTTTGCGAGCTGGGCCTGCTCGGCCAGGTCTCGGGCCGCTTCTGCCTGCGTCGAATACCATTGGGCGTTCCTGGCGGCATCCTGGCGGCGGGAAGACAGGCTGTAGGCCAGGAACGACTGTCGCAGCGCGTCGGCGGCGACGCGGGCCTCTTCGGGCGAGTTCGATGAGAACGAGATCTCGAAGATCGTGCCGGAGACCAGTTTCGCGTTGGTGCGGTCGGCGACCTGCTGGCTGAGCCAGCGACGGAAGTCGCGTGTTTCGCTTGCCGGCCGGGCTTGATATTCGGCGATTTTCCGCGGATCCGAAAGCCAGCCGAGCTGATCCACCACGGGGCCGGTGACCGTGTAGTCCTTGAGCAACTCACCCTGGGTCTCGACGTAGGCGCCCAGGTTCCTCAGTTTGGCGTCCTCGCCGGTCACGACGTCTGGCTTCAGGATGTTCAGCATGACACGCGACGTGGCTTCGTAGCGCGGCGCGACCGCCAGCGTGACTACGAAGCCCCCGATGAACGTGAAGACCGCGCAGGCGGCGATCACGAGCCAGCGGGCCCAAAGGATTCTGAGGAACTGAATGATGCTCATGATCTGCTCCGGCGCGCCTTAGAACAATCGCTCGCCGATGGTTATGATGTCGCCGGGCTGAACAAGATCCTCAAGCTTGACTTTCTTGAGCTTCTCGCCTTTTCGCACGACCTTCAGCTTCTTCTCGCTGCCGTTCTCGCCCACGCCACCGCCTTTGGCGATCGCCATGCGGTACGTTAGTCCCGCCGAGACCGGGAATGTCCCCGGCGAGCGCACCTGGCCGGAGATGTAGAACACTTCATTCTCGATCGAGGGGATGAAGATCTTGTCGCCGGTGCCGACCGTCGGATCCTGCTCGGCCGTGCCGGACGCCAGGGCGGTGATCCCATAGCGCTGGGGCTCTCCACCCGCCGCGCGGGTCAGCAGCACATATTCCGCCCCCGACCCCGTGCGGCCTCCGACCTTCGCCAGGATCTCGGACAGCCGATAGCTGCGGTCCAGCGGCATCAGTCCGGGGCTGCCGACCGCCCCGAGGACGGTGACATAGCGGCTCGCCACGCCGACGACATCTGCCCGCACGACCGGGTCGGCGAAGAAACCACCCTTGATCAGCGCCTGGCGGACGTCGTCTGCGAATCCCAGGACGGTCCGCCCCTCCGCCTTGATGCTGCCGACGTACGGCAGGAGGATCATGCCGTCGGTATTGACCCGCGCGCGGGAGCCGAAGTCGTTGCGGCCGACCAGCCCGATGTCGATGACGTCGCCGGCCCCCAGGATGTAGGAGATGTCGACGGGGGCGCCGCTGACCGGCACACTCGCGCTGGGCGCGGGTTCGCCGGGCTGCTGCGCGAGAGCGCCGCTGGCAACGCCGCCGGCCAACATGGCTGCGAGCCCAACGCTAAGCAGTTTTCGCATCGTATCCATCCTGACGTCAGAACCGGCTCGACACGCTTAGGGACGCGCGCGTCGAATGGGAGTCGAATAGGTCGAGATCGGCATTTCGTTCCGTGTACCCGCCGTCGATGCCGACCGAGATATTGCGCCCGATGTTGTACGAAAGGCCCGCGCTCGCGCTGTAGACCTTGTCCTCGGTCACCTGCTGCAGGGCGATGGTGCTGCCGCGGAAGTTGTTGCGCGCGCCACTGATGCTGGCTCGGGCGCTCAGCCGCGAGGACATCTTGTACGCCGTCGAAAGGTCCAGCCGCTCGCTGAACTGCGAGCTGGCGTAGAGCGTCGCGGACGCTTGATAGCCGCGGGAATAGTTCAGCGCGACGCCGGTCCGCGAGGACAGTCGATAGTTGAGCGCCGCATTGGCCGAGAAGCCGTTGCTGTCGCCGCCCGGCACATCCGAGCTCAGCGTGGTGTAGGAAACCGCGGCCGTGCCGTTCAGCCGAGAGCCGACGCGCCTGGAGTAGCTGACGCCGCCGCCCGTCTGCCGGAAGTCGCGCCCGGTCGGCAAACCCAGGAGCGGGCTGTTGTCGTCGTAAGAACTCTTCGTGTACTGCGCGAACAGGCTGATCGTCCCGATGGTCTGGTTCACGTAGCCGATCGATGTGGTCACGCCTTCGGTTCGCGAATCCACATAGCCCGCCGAACTGGCGTTGTTGGTGGTCTTGCTGACCTGCCCGGCGACGCTGCCGACGATGTTACCGGTCCCGCACGTGCCCTGAAGCCCTGCGCTGCGCGTCTCGGCGATGTTCTTACTGACCGTGATCACGGTCAGTTCGTCGGGAAGCGACTGGCGCCGGGTGTATCCGGCCGTGCCCGTCACTGCGCAAGAGGTGAACCGCCGCATGGCTCCGCCCTGGATGGATAGGTCTTCGCCGTCCAGCCGCTTGTTCTTGTCGTGCCGGTTGAGATCGGCCGACGCGGTGAGGAACAGGTTCTGCCGGCTGGACGGGCGCTGGAGACCCAGCTTGACGCCGGTCGAATAGATGACGTCCGACGGCTTCAGGTTTCGGAGGTTGGCCAGCGCCTCATCGCCGCCGGCCACATTGCTCTCGTAGGAGACGCGCCCGTGCGCCTCGAGCGAGAAACGATCGCTGCCCGCGCCCGGACCGGCGGACTGGGCGTGCGCCGCCACCGCCGAGAGCGCTGCAGCGCCAAGGACCACGAGGCCGACCGGTCGAGAACCCTTACTCATCGCTCAGGCAAACTCCGCTTGATCCCAGCCAACAAGGCGCCGGCGCAGCTGTCTTGCGCCGCAACCTTCAAGCTCGCATTTGCATGCGTGGTGAGTTGCAACAAGCGCGATTCCTCAGCCAGGAGTCGCTGTGGCAGGCGCCGCGGGCGCTGCTTTTGCGGGCGGCGCAACCTTGCCAGCGGGCGCCGCGCCCTTGGCGGGGGGCTTCGGCGGCTCGTATCCCTTGTTGTATTTGACGTCTTTCTGCGCCGCGGCGATCGCCGCGCCGAAACGCCGGCCAACCGCCTCGCGCACACGCGTGGCGCGCAGGTAGTCGGCGGCATGCTTGTTGGCCACGTTGCTCGGCGCGGGCACAGTCTTGATCTCGCGGACGCGGCCGACGAGCACGACATTGCCCTGCGGCGCCACGAACACCTCGTTCGGGGGCAGCTTCAGCAACTGTTCGACAAAACGCGGGTCCACACTCAGGGCGTCGATCTCACCGGCCCCGTTGGCGAACGGGATCTTCCGCGCGGTCAGCAGCGCGGCGACCTGTTCCAGGGTGTCCAGCGGACGGAGCGCCTCGAGGACGCCCGGGTCCTGGGCCGGCGAGAATCGCAGGGCGTCGATGCCGATGACCTTGTGCGCCGCATAGAGGTCCGGATGTTCGGCGACGAACTTCTGCACTTCCTCGGGGCTGGGAGGCGGCACGGCCTTGACCAGTTGCTCTTCCCAGGTGCGCACGAGCAGCACCTCGTTCGCGCGCTCCTCTTGGCGGGCGTACTCGGGAGACTTGTCGATCTTTTCCTTCTTGGCCGCCTCAGCCAGGATCTTGCGTTGCACGATCAGGCTGAGCGCCTGCTGTTCGGCGGCCTTGCGGACCTTCGCGTTCGGAGCCCGATAGCCGGCCATTTCGGACTGCAGGTCGAGCACCGTGACCTCGTCCTTGCCAACCTTCGCGACCACCTGCCCCTTGGGCGCGCCCTTGTCCCCACAGGACGCCAACGCCGCGCACGCCACGGTCACCAAGACCAAGCCAAGTTTCGACTTCATTCAAGCGCTCCCCATTCGCCACTTGCCGGGGGTCCGCGCCCAAGCGCCGCCGCCACCAAGAGCCCCTATATCAGAACAGTTCTCGACGATCATTTTGTCCGGAATCAGAGCGATTGCGGCCAAAAGTTTGACGCATCGAGAGCCGAGACCCGGCCAACCATAGCGTGCCCTGTATACTATGGAAGATTGCTAACTCCTTGCGCGCGTTTCGCCGGGAGGCCGACCGCCGGGACCTGAGGAAACGGTTTCGCAACGAAGAGCGGAGAATGCAGGATAAGAGCGCATCCGATCGCCAATTCGAGGCGGCCCCAGGTTTGAGAGGCGACACCGTGTCCGTACCGCCGCGCGTCAGCGTGATCGTGCCTCACTACCGCGATCTTCGTGGCCTCGACGCGTGCCTCGCAGACCTGCTGCAACAGACCGTCCAACCGTTCGAGATCATCGTCGCCGACAACAATTCGCCCGAGGGCGCGGCGGCCATCGCCGAAGTGGTCGGCGGCCGGGCGAAGCTGGTGATCGTGACGGACAAGGGCGCCGGCCCCGCGCGGAACGGCGGCGTCGCCGCGGCCACAGGCGAGATCCTGGCGTTCACCGATTCGGATTGCCGGCCGGCGCGTGATTGGCTTGAGCAGGGTCTGTGGGCCCTCTCTCGCTACGACCTGGTGGGCGGACGGGTCGACGTCTTCCCGGAACATGCGGACCGCATCACCCCGGCGGAAGGATTCGATATCGTCTTCGGGTTCGACAACCGTTCATATGTGCTGGACAAGAAATTCACCGTCACGGCGAACCTCTTCTGCCGACGCGAGGTGTTCGATGCCGTCGGCGGGTTCCTATCGACGGTCTCGGAGGATGTGGAGTGGTCGCATCGCGCCCAGGCCAAGGGCTTCCGGCTCGGCTACGCCGATGCGGCCGTTGTCGACCATCCGGCCCGACGGACCTGGGACGATCTGCTGGCCAAGTGGCGGCGGGTAAACTCGGAAACCCGCCAATTGCATGTGATGTATCATAGGGGAACGTTGCGATGGCTGGCGCGCTGCCTCGTCCTCCCCCTTTCCGCCTTCGTGCATGCGCCGCGGATTCTCCTGGCGAAGCGACTGCCACCGGCCGCCCGCGGCCCGGCCGTGTTGATGCTCTTCCGGCTTCGCGTTTGGCGCAGCCTGGACTGCCTGCGGCTACTGACGGAGACCGCATGACATCCGCCTGGCTGCCGGCGCGCATCCGCCCGCCGAAACTCGCCCCCGCCTTCATCTCGCCATGGCCGGCACAACATAGGACGGCGGGATGAGCACCTCTCAGCGCTTTCGCGTCCCACCGCCCAGAACCCTGGTCGAAAGCGCCAGGGATCTGGCGCAGACGGCCCTGGCGCACGTTCGATGGTCGCGTGTCCGCAACTATCTGCCGTTGGTCAGCGAGCGGTCGGTGCGTCGGCGACGCGCCGTCGTTCTGGAGCCCTACCGCCGTGTCCACACCCTGGGCCGCGATCTCTTCCCCGTATTCGCCATCCCGATCCTCAGCCTTGCGTGCCTGATCTACGGATTCTTCTTCGCGCTGACAGCGCCATTTCTGCTGGTGGAATTCCTGGCTCCGATCGGCGTACTTGCGCTGATCACGATCTGGGCCCTGCCGAACCAGAAATATGCGCCGACCTATAGCGTCGAATTCCTGTTCGCCTCCTACATTATCTCGCTACTTCTGTGGCCAGACTACCTCGCGCTCTATTTCCCAGGCATGCCCTGGATCACGTCGCTTCGTGTGACGGCGTTTCCGATGGTCGGCATGCTGCTGATCTGCCTTTCCATGTCCAAGGAGTTCAGGCGGGCGGTCGCAAAAAGCGTGACAGCGATCAAGCTGCTATGGATATTGATGTGTGGCTTCGTCTTTTTGGAATTTGCCGCGGTTCCGCTTTCACCAACTCCAGTAGCATCCCTGCAAATAGCACTGCTTACGACGGTACTTTATTTTGGGATATTTGTGGTCAGCGCAGTCATCTTCCGAAAGATAGAATATATAGAGAGATACTGGGCGCTTCTTTGTTGGATTGCTGTCCCGCTTTGCCTGGTCACCATCCTTGAGGCAAGGGAGCATCATCTCCTCTGGATGAACGAGATCCCGCGCTTCCTGCGGGTGCCCGACGATACGGTCACCAAGCTGCTGGTTCCCGAGTTCCGGCCGGGCATCAACCTCTATCGGGCCAAGGCGATTTTCCGCACCTCGCTGGTCCTCGCGGAGTACCTGTCCCTCCTCACCCCGTTCCTCCTCCACTTCGGTTTCACGAAGCGGCCGACGATCGTGCGCGTGGCGGCGCTCATGCTCATACCGCTGATCTTCTACACCATCCGCCTGACCGACTCCCGCCTGGGCCTGGTGGGGATGCTGCTGTCGGTGCTGATGTTCGGCTGCTTCTGGAGCTACATCCGCTGGCGGCGCGAGCCGCGAAACCTGCTGTCCGCGGCGATCCTGTTCGCCTATCCCGCCACCTTCTGCCTGGCGGTCGGCCTCGTGCTGGCGAGCACCCGGCTCAGCATCATGGTGTTCGGCGGCGGGGCTCAGGCGGGCAGCAACGCCGCGCGGGACACCCAACTCAACATGGCGCTTCATGCGCTCGCCAAACGTCCGTGGGGCTATGGTCCCGGCCAATCGGGCGAGGCGCTTGGCTTCGCCGAAGGCGCATTCAAGACCGTCGACAACTTCTACATCGCGATCGCCATGGATCTCGGCGTTCCAGGCCTGATCTGCTGCTTCGGGGCCTTCGCCGTGGCGATCCTCGCGGCGGTTCGTTACTGCCTGTCGCGCGAGCTGAGCACGCGGCGCGAGGCGACGCTGCTTGGGCCGCTGGCGATTGCGCTTTCAGCGTTCCTGGTGCTGAAATGGGTGCACGGCCAGGGCGACACGCACTCCATTCAGTACATGGAACTGGGCATGGTCTCGGGACTTGTCTATCGCCTGCAGAAGGAGGAGCGCGCGAAGCAGAACGAGCTGAAGGCCATGGCCGGAGCTGCCGCCGTTGCGGGCCAGAACCGGCGCGCCAGACCCAAGGTCGCGGCTGCGTCGCTGGCGGCGACAGAATCGTAAGCTTTGTGTAGCCACAATTTGCGTGTGCTAAGGAGCGCTTCGCGCAAGCAACGAGGTTCTGACATTGTCCTCCCGGTTCAAGTTGCCTTGGCAGCGGTCGCCGAACGACCGCAATAGGGAACCGGCTCCCACCGACCAGCCGCCGCTGCTGGCGCCGACCCAGCTTGCAGAGCGGCGCCCTGTAGCCGTGGACAAGGGCCGCAGCGTCCTGCTGCCTCGCTTCCACACGACGGCGGCCGACCATCTCGGCCAGGACCAGCGCGACTCCTTCGGGCGTCAACGTCTCCGGGTGCGCAGCGCGTTCACGCCCGCGCAGCCGGTGGTCGATCCGCGGATGTTCGCCGGCCGCACCGAGCAGCTCGAGATGATGATCCGCTCGGTCGAGGACCAGCGGCTGCACGTCGTGGTCTACGGAGACCGCGGCGTCGGCAAGACTTCGCTGGTTCATATGATGACCATGGCGGCCCGCGAAGCCCGCTACATCGTGGCCTATGTCTCCTGCGGCGCCCTGTCGGAGTTCGACGAGACGTTCCGGACCGTGGCGGCCGAAGTGCCGCTGCTTTTCCATAGCGGCGTCTCGCCGGTCAGCTCCTCATCCGAGACCGGAAGCTCGCTGGCCGACCTGTTGCCCGAGGGCCGGCTGTCGCCGCGCCAGTTCGGCGACGCCGCCGCCAAGCTGATCGGCACCCGCCTGCTGATCGTCCTCGACGAGTTCGACCGCGCAGAGTCCGCGGAGTTCCGGCGCGACATCTCCGAACTGATCAAGATCCTCTCCGACCTGTCTGCGCGGGTGCAGCTGGTCATCGCCGGCGTCGCCGCGGACCTTGCCGATCTCGTGGGGTTCGTCCCCTCCATCCGCCGCAGCATCTCGGCGCTCCGCATCTCTTCGATGACCGACGAGGAAGTGCAGGAACTGATCGGCAACGGCGAACGGACCAGCGGCCTGACCTTCGAACGCGAGGCGACAGCCATGGTCATCTCGGCCGTGCACGGCTCGCCGTACCTGTCCAGCCTGATATGCCATCTCGCCGGCATGGGGGCGCTGGAAGAGCGCCGTTCCAAGGTCACGGCCGAGGACGTCTCAGCCGCCCTCAACCAGGCCGTCCAGGATCTGCGGAGCCGCCTTCCCACCGATCTCCTTCCCCACCTGGATCGCTTCATCGCCTCCGGCCAGGCGGCGGCGGCGCCCACGGCGCCGCGCCGAGGAAACAACGCAGCCATGGCCAAGATCGCCAGCCGCGGCGCCTGGGCGCTGGAGCAGCTGCATCGCAATGGGCTGCTCGAGGCTGGGGATCCCAGATACGCCCTGATCGCGGACGCCGTGACCCCTTACGTCCAGCTGATGGAGGCCCTGCGCTATCGGGCGCCCGCCAACGCCGAACCCGACCGGGTCGCCGAGTAGGTGGGTCAGCTCATTTCGAGTTGGGGTCATCCAACTCGGACAGTGACTCGTTGCTCAAGGCGCGGTCGCCCTTCCGCAGCCACTTCGACGCGACGTAGATAATGAAGCCCGCGATCAACAGGGCCAGGACCGGTAGAGCGAGAGCATCCATTGGCTAAATCTATAATGGAGGCGAACCCCGGTCAAAGCCGCCTGAGCCGGCTCTCGGCCTGGCATCGCGTTTTCCACCGCCCGCCGGAGGTCACTGTCGCCGGCCGCACCCCCGCGCCTCCCCATGGCTGAGACGATCAAGGCCCCGGAAGCTGTCTCGCCAAGCCCGCTGAAGATCTGCCTTGCCGGATCGGGCGGCGGCCACATCCGGCAGCTACTGGACCTGGAACCGGTCTGGTCCAAGCACGACTACTTTTTCGTCACCGAAGACCTGGCGCTCGGCGCCACGGTCGGCAAGCGTCACCGGGCCCATTTCCTGCCCCACTTCGCGTTTGGTCAGCTCAGGCTGGGCGGACCTCTGGCCGCGCTGTGGAATGCGGCGACCAGCTTCGTGAAGTCGGCGCAGATCATTCTCAAGGAGCGCCCGGACGTCCTGATCAGCGAGGGCGCCGGCGCCATGTACTTCATCGTGCTGTGGGCCCGCCTGTCCGGCGCCTGCATCATCATTCTCGAATCGTTCGCGCGCTTCGAGGCGCCGTCGCTCTTCGGCCGGCTGGCGTCGCCGCTGGCCCACCATATGATCGCCTACGCCGAGCCATTGCGGGCCTTCTATCCCAAAGCGACGATCTTCGAACCGGTGCGCATCCTTCAGGACGCTGCGCCGCCCAAGCAGGACATGGTCTTCGTCACGGTGGGAGCCACCCTGCCCTTCGATCGCATGGTGCAGATGACGGCCGAGGTGTGTCGCGACGGAGACATTCCCGGGCGCCTCCTGGTCCAGACCGGTGTCGGAGGCGTCGCGCCTGAGGGCCTGGAGGTCCTGGAATCCCTGCCCTTCGACGAGGTGCAGCAGATTCTCGACATGGCCTCGATCGTTATCTGCCACGGCGGCACCGGCTCATTGATCACCGCCCTGAGCAAGGGGTGCCATGTGATCGCCACGCCGCGCCGCGCCGCCTTGGGCGAGCACTACGACGATCACCAGGCCGAAATCACCGACGCGTTTGCCCGGCGCGGCCTGATCCAGGTGGCGAACAACGTCGACGAATTGAAGGCGGCGCTCGCCGCCGTCCGCAACCGGCCTCGGGTGGTGGCCACAAGTGACCCCGCCGAGATGATCGCCTTCATCGGTGGTCTGCTGGATCGGGACACCGCGGGCCGCAAGCGGGCGGCATAGACCCTACCGCGCACCCAGGGTCCATTCGCCGACAGACGGGGCACGATGGATGCAGAGACTGACCATGGTGCTGTCGAGGCCGCAGAAGCGTCGCCTCGCATCCGCAGTTGAGCGGGCAACCTAGGCCCGAGTGAGCATGTCGGTTAGAGATGGCGGTCGCCGAGGGGACATAGATGATTGAGCTGAATTCAGATCCCGCGACGCGATCCGAGGCCGTGAAAGCCGGCGACAGGTGCACCTTCACGTGCTGCGTGGAGTACGGGACCCTTGAAGAAGGGACGATCCGCTTCGCCGAGAGCCTCCGAAAGTTTGGCGGCGAGTTCGCGGATTCCCAGGTCATCGCCGTGAAGCCCCGGCGGGGCGCGCCGCTGCGCCCCGAGACCCTCAAGCGATTCAAGGAACTGGGCGTCGAATTCGTCGATGTGGCGCCGCCGAACCGCTACGCGTGGATGTCCTACGTGAACAAGTTCTTCGCGTTGCGGGAAGCTGAAAAGCGCGCCAGGGGCGACCTCATCGTCTGGATGGACAGCGACGTCATCGTGCTCGGCCCGCCGACGGAACTCTTGCTTGCGCCGGACGAAGACTTCGCGGCCTGCCCTCGCGACAAGAACATCGGCAGCCGTGGCCCGGACGACGAGTGGGAAAAATACTGGACCAAGGTGTGCTCCGACGTCGGCCTGACGCCGGACGACCTTCCGTGGGTCAAGACCACGGCCGACAACGAGCGGATCCGCCTCTACTGGAACGCCGGGATTTTCGTCTATCGGCCCAGCGCCCGCCTGCTGGACGGGTGGTACGACGCCATGGACAAGGTCCTGGACAAGACCGACAAGTCCAACCTCAACGACCTCTTTTGGACCGACCAGGTCTGCCTGAGCCTGGTCGCCGTCCGCCAGAAGCTACGCTTTCGCCATCTGGACGGGAGCATGAACTATGGCATCGCGACCCACTTCAAGGATCACCTCACCCCTGCGGGCCTGAAGGGCGCGCGCCTGCTCCACTATCACGACAGCATGAAGCAGGGGAATTGGAGCTGGTTCCTGGATCAGATGGCCGGTCCCCAACCGCAGGTGCGGGCCTGGCTGGAGACACAGGGACCAATCCACGAGCCCACGAACGTCACGGGCAAGCTGATCCGCAACGCCTACCGCGCCGTCCGCCAGGTGCGCCGCCGCATCTGGAGCCGGAGCCATGGCGCGGAGGGGCTGGGGTACTGATTTCCAGCCGGGACCGCTGCTGAACGCCCCCGCGGTCAACGGCCTGGAAGACTATTTCGCGACCAGGCCGGCCGCTTGGGCGACGAGCAGGGACCCCAGGTATCGGACGGAATGGGGGCGCATCCGCCATGCCCGCGCGGCGTGGCGGACGGCTTCGCGGGGCTGGCCGTTGGCCGAAAGAATGCGCGCCATGATGTGCTCATGTTGCGCCCTGACCTCGATGGTGAGTTCCTCGTGCTTGTCCCACTTGGCCAGGATCCGCTCGCGAGCCGGGATGTCCTTCAAAGGGAAGCTGGTCAGGTTGCCGGGCGTGTCGAACAGCACGACGGTCGGCGTCTCGATGAACGAGAGATCCCAGCGGCTGGCGATCCGCAGGACCAGGTCCCAATCCTGGAACCTGGGCAGATGCTCGTCGAAGCCGCCGATCTCGTCGATGACCTGGCGCCTGATCAGCAGCGACTGGGTGGTGATGAAGTTCCTCCGGATCAGGGACGAGAACAGCGTCCTCCCCGACCGCATCGCAGAGGCCTGCGGCAGATGCTCCGCCGAGCCCTTGGCGACCCGGATGAACGACGTGTAGTTGCCGGCGTAGGACGCATCCCGGTCCGCGAGATCGGCGAGTTGCAGCGACAGTTTGTCGGCCAGCCACTCGTCGTCGCTGTCCTGGAACGCGATGAACGCACCCTTGGCCAACTCCAACCCGCGGTTCCGCGCGGCGGCGCCGCCTCCGCTCTTGGCGTTGCGGACAAGGTGCACCCGGTCGTCGGCGAGCAGGTCGTCGATGGCCCGCACGGTGTCGTCCGTGGACCCGTCATCCACGACGATGAGTTCCAGGGAGACGTCCGCCTGGGACAGAACGCTGGTAATCGCCCGCCGGATTGTCCGCTCTCGATTATAGGTCGGAAGGACAACGGACACTGTGGGGCTCAATACAAAGTCCTCCATGAGCCAAGCATAGTTATATTTGGCCCCGTTTGGCGCCACTCAACAATCATAGCCGGCTCCACCTGCGCGGTTATGCACGGGTCAGCCCGCCCACGCAGGTTTCCCGCGGCGATCGCGGACGCCGGCCCACCAGCCGCTAAGCCCAAAACCGAGCTGCCGCCAAGCCCCTCGTCGCCCAAAACGCAGGAACAACAGAACGAAAGCGGCCACCGCTGCCACCGGCAGGCATTGCGGGAAGCGGTCGCGAGTCACCAGGATCTTGTTTCTTTCGTCCAGATAGACCGGAAGGCGGGCGCGGCGCGCAACATCCTGGATCGAGCCCGTAGAGGCGCCTTTCAGGTGCAGCACCCTGGCGTCGACGGCCAGCCCCAGCCTCATGCCCTGCTGCAACCCTCTCAAGCACCACTCCACCTCCTCCACATAGAGGAAGTACTCTTCGCGCATAGGGCCGGTCGCGGTCAGGAACGCCCGGCCCACCAGCATCGAGGCGCCATTCAGGTAGCTGACCTTCGCCTCCAGCGCCGCAACATCCACCGCATCTTCAACGCGCCGACTGTGGTCCAGGGAAACGGCGCGGGCCAACCAGCGCCGCCAGGCGCCGCCCCGCGATTCGATCTCGCCGTCGGGGTAGTGCACCGTGCATCCGACTGCCTGGCAATCACCGACCTTCAGCCGTCGGCACATCTCAGCCAGGGCTTCCGGGCCCGGGACGGTGTCTGGGTTCAGCACCCACCAGGCGTCGGCGTCTGGGGCCATGCCCATGCATCTGTTCACGCCGCCAGCATATCCGGGGTTGTCCGGCGCGGAGACGAGCTTGACCGTCTGTCCGCCGGCAAGGATCGACGGCAGAACGTCCATAAGCTCCCGATGCGCCTGCGCGCCTCCGTTCTCGCAGATCACGACTTCGAAGGCCCTGTGCGTCGAACGGCCCAGGGCAGCCAGGCAATTGGCGATGTCCGGCGCGTTCCTGAACCCTACGATGCAAACTGCGACGTGCACGATGCTCTCCTCCTGCCGGCGACGTCAGTCACCGACCGTCCGGGGTTTTAGAGGCAAAGCCGCTAAGCGGGCGTCACCATCGCCGCCCGGCAAGGGAAGCCGCCCATCAGGGCTGCTCGGCGCCAGGATCACGATGACCGGGTAATGATCGGACCCGAGCCGCGGACCGCGCTCGACCGAGACCGTCGTCCATCCCCGCCCGGCATAGACGTGATCGATGGGCAGCAGGGGCGCGGGCGTCGGGAAGCGGTTGTGGCTGACGCGGTCCGCCGGCCAGCTGAACAGCGCGCGCGTGCGTCGTGTCAGACCCATCGTGCGGTCCTCGCGCCGGCGGTCGAACGACCAGGGTGTCGAGTTGAAATCGCCGGTGACGATCGTCGTCTCGGAGCCGAAGCTGCGGACCAGCTTTTTGAGATAGGCTTCCTGTCGCGCGACCTCCTCCACATTGCTCGGCCAGGGGCGGTGAAGCCCGATCACCGTGTACTCGCCGCGTCGATCCGAAAAGCTGGCCAACGTCACCGGCGGAAGCAGGTGCGGAAGCCACCACAGTATGTAGTTTCCGCCCACCGGCGCAGCCTTCGACAGGATTGCGGTCGATAGGCTGCCCTGGATTCGGCTGTAGCCGCCCTGGTCGGCGATGATCCGCTCCAGGCCACCCGGCTCCTGCAGGATGATCAGGTCGGCGTCCTGCCGCAGGATCCAGGCTGCGGCGCCCTCCTTCACCCGATTTGAGGCAAGCGCGTTGAACTGGATGATCTTGAGGTCCGCCGGTCCGGCCGGCCTGGGCAGGGTGCGGTCGACGGCGAGAAATTCGGGCACGATCGGGACACCGCTCGCCAGGACCACGGTCAGCGCAAGCACCCCGGCGACGAACCGCCAACCGCCCATGAGGAAGGGTGCGAGCAGGAGGCCCGCCCCCCCCATCGCCAGGTAGATCGGCGCGAAATGGGAGAGCACATCGAGTTTCGGGTCGAGTTGGCCGCCGAGCGCCGCCACCGAGATGGCGCTCAGAACGAGCAGGCCGGCGCAACAGCCCCACCCAAACATCCGCCACAGCATCCTCATCGCGCCTGCTTAGCAGAAGGCTGGGCGTAGCTGCCCGGCAGAGCTGCGAATGGGTGATTTTTCTTACGCGGCGCCCGTCTTTCCGCCCGATAGTGGGAACCTGGCGGAGACGCGAATTTGATGCTGCCGGGCGGTGCGCGGGGTGATAGAGACGGACGCATGCGTATATTGTACAGCTTTCCGTACGCCCTGGGCGCACCCGGTGTAGGGACCACTGCTGCTCAACAAGTACTAGGGCTGGCCAAGCGTAACCATAATCTCACTGTCTTTTCGGGGAGTATTCACCCCAGTCTCTCGACTGTCGCATTCGCCCACCGGACAACCATGACGATTGGCGGGGTGCGAGTTCCCCACCGTGTCCTGGGCATGGACCGCAGCATGGCGCTGCATGACTTTCGAGTCGCTCAATACCTTCAGCAGAACGCGGCATCCTACGACGCGGTCCATTGCTGGCCCGGCGTCGCCCTGCACACGGCGCGCGCCGCCGCCGCGGCCGGGCTGCCCGCCCTGCGCGAGGTGCCGAACACCCACACCGCGAACGCCTACGAGGTCGTGGCCAAGCTTTGCGATGAGCTGGACGTCGAGCTGCCCCGCGGCCACTCCCATCGCATGAACCCGGGACGGCTGAAGCGCGAAGAGGCGGAGTATGCCGCGTCGTCGGCGCTCCTGGTCCCCTCGGACCATGTGCAATCGACCTTCATCGATCGTGGCGTGCCGCGCGAGAAGCTCCTTCGACACAGATACGGCTTCGACGCGCAGGCATTCCGTCCCCGGCCGGAACGCGCGCCCGGCCCTTTTCACGCGGTGTTTCTAGGGACGGTGGAGCCCCGCAAAGGCCTGCATACCGCTCTGGACGCCTGGCGACGGTCGCAGGCTTACAAGCAGGCCCGCTTCTCGATCTACGGCAAGGTCGTCGATGGCTACCGGAAGACGATCGACAATTACCTGCCGATGCCCGGCGTGACGGTCTACGACTTCACCGATGACCCAGCCGCCGTGCTGGCGTCCGCCGACGCGCTGATCCTGCCCTCCTTCGAGGAAGGCAGCGCACTTGTCACCTATGAGGCCCAGGGCTGCGGCGCAGCGCCCGTGGTATCGACCGCCGCCGGCGCGCAGTGCGAGCATGGGGTCACGGGCCTGCTGCACGAGCCTGGGGATGTGGCGACGCTGGCCGGCCAGATCTCGCGGCTGATCGCTGAGCCAGATCTTCTGGCGCGCCTTCGCTCCGCCGTCCTGGGACAGCGCGACCAGCTGACCTGGGAGGCGGCGGCCGAACGGCTGGAGGCTTGCTATGAGGAAGCCCGGGCGGCGATGCGCTGACGGGGTCGCCGTGCGCCGGGGCCGCACCGGCGGCCTGAGCTATTTCGGGCCGCCCGCGAGCACCCTCAGGTATTGGCCGTAACCGCTTTTCGCCTGCACGTCGGCGGACTTCATGAGCTCGTCACGATCGATCCACCCATTTTCGAAGGCGATCTCCTCGAGGCAGCCGATGCGCAGACCCTGGCGCTGCTCGTAGGTGCGGATCAACTCGCCGGCCTGGATCAGGCTGTCGTGGGTGCCCGCGTCTTCCCAGGCGAAACCGCGGCCCAGCAGTTCCACATGCAATTCGCCCTGGCGCAGGTAGAGATCGTTCAAGGCGGTGATCTCGAGCTCGCCGCGCGCCGATCGCTCCAGCGTCTTGGCCATCTCGCTGGCGCGGCCGTCGTAGAAGTAGAGGCCGGTGACCGCATAGTTCGATTTCGGCTTGGTCGGCTTCTCTTCGATAGAGAGCGCCTTGTTCTCCGGCGAGAGCTCGACCACGCCATAGCGTTCGGGATCGTGCACGGGGTAGCCGAAGACCGTGGCTCCATCCTTGCGGGCATCCGCGGCCTTCAGCATCTGCACGAAGTTCTGGCCGAAGAAGATGTTGTCGCCGAGGATCAGGGTGGACGGCTGGCCGTCGACGAACGCCTCGCCCAGCAGATAGGCCTCGGCCAGGCCGCCCGGCGTCGGCTGGATCACGTACTCGAACCGCACGCCGAAACGCGAACCGTCCCCCAGCAGGCGCTTGAAGCCGGCCTGGTCCTCGGCCGTGGTGATCATCAGGATCTCGCGGATGCCGGCCAGGAACAGCACCGACAGCGGATAGTAGATCATCGGCTTGTCGTAGACCGGCAGCAGCTGCTTCGAGACCGCGATGGTCAGCGGGTGCAGTCGGGTCCCGGCGCCGCCGGCGAGGACGATCCCGCGCCTCATGCCTTCACCAGGCCGAGGCGGTCGGAATGGAACCCGCGTTCCCGTATGCGCTCGACCCACGCATAGTTGTCGACGTACCAGCGCACAGTGTCTTCCAGGCCGGCGTCCAGCGGCATCCGCGGCGTCCAGCCCAGTTCGCTTTCCAGCTTCGAGGCGTCGATCGAATAGCGGAAGTCGTGGCCCGGCCGGTCGGCCACGAAGGTGATCTTGTCGGCATGGGTGGTGTTGGCGGGCGCCATCTTGTCGAGGTGCGCGCAGATGATCTCGATCACTTCCAGGTTCCGCTTCGTGGCGTCGCCGCCGATGCAGTAGGTCTCGCCCAGGCGGCCCTTGCCCAGCACCAGCAGCAGGGCCTCGGCGTGGTCGTCCACGTGCAGCCAGTCGCGCACCTGGCGGCCGTCGCCATAGACCGGGATGGTCTTCCCCTCCAGCGCCCGGGTGATCACCGTCGGGATCAGCTTCTCCGGAAATTGGAAGGGACCGTAGTTGTTCGAGCAGTTGGTGATGACCACCGGGAACTTGTAGGTGTGGCCCCAGGCGCGCACGAGGTGGTCTGAGGAAGCCTTCGAAGCCGAATAGGGCGAGCGCGGATCGTACGGCGTGTCCTCGGTGAAGTCGCCGTCCTCACCCAGCGCCCCGAACACCTCGTCGGTGGAGATGTGGTGGAACCGGAAGGCGTCCTTCCTGGCGCCTTCAAGCTTGTTCCAATAGGCGCGTGCGACCTCCAGCAGGATCGCCGTGCCCATGATGTTGGACTTCACGAAGTCGAGCGGCCCTTCGATCGCGCGGTCGTTGTGGCTCTCCGCGGCGAGATGCATCACCGCGTCGGGCCGGTGGGCTTCGAACACCCGCTCGACCGCGGCGCGATCGCAGATGTCGACATGTTCGAAGGCGTAGCCGGGGTCGGCCGCCGCCATCTCGACGTTGTCCAGATTCGCGGAATAGGTGAGCGCATCCAGGTTCACCACCTGATGGCCGTCAGCGACGGCGCGCCGCACCACCGCCGAGCCGATGAAGCCCGCTCCGCCCGTGATCAGGATCTTCAATGACGCCCCCGGCGCTACAAACGACGGCTTTCCTTACTATGAAAGGAGGCCTGTTCAAGGCGCTAGCTTGTGGTCCGAAGGCCCCTAACGCCCGGTGACCAAATTCAAATCGAGCTTGGCAGGCGTTTCGTCGGCCGGGCGGCCGTGCCGCTTCTCGATATCTTTCTGCAGGGCGCGGGCCGCGAAGGCATGGCCGGTGAAGAGCGTATCGAAGGCCCAGCCGATGACCGGCACGCTCGACGCCGCACTGTCCAGGCCGAGATAGGCCGCCATTCGCAGCAGGGTCGGGCGGGAAGCGCCCGACTGCATGGCCTCGTTCAACAGCAGCGCCGCGGCGCCCACGGAATAGACGGTCCCCACTACAGGCGCCCAGGCCAGCACGCCGTCGAGGCCCAGGCCCCACGGCCCGAAGCCGACCACCCGGTCGGACAGTTGCTTGATCCGCTCGGCCCGTCGCCAGGCCCGGTGCGCGCGGTCGCTATCGCTTTCCATCACGCCCAAACGCCGCGAGGCCGGAACGGGTCCAGGCGTAGGTGTCGGAACGACTGCCGCCTCAGGTACGGCCAAGGCTCCGCAACCCACGCAGGGCCGACAGCATGGGGAAGCCGAGGATGAATTTCCAGCGCTGGAGTTCGACATTCCAGGCCAACATCTTCAAGTACAGCTTCCACGCAAGGAAACGGTCGGCGATGGATATATCCAAGGTTTGATGCCGGGCCGTTGCGGTAATGGATTCGATGCGTTCCCGTCTCCGCCTGGCGCCGCCCGGATATCGCCCCTGTCTCTCCCTCTCCAATATTCTTGCTATACCGGAATACATCTTCTTCTGATTGTGGTGCATGCTTCCGCCATGTAGGCGATAGGCGTACGTCGGGAGATCGCGTATGCGCACGAACTTCGGCGCATCACCAAGGCGCAGCCAAAGATCTATGTCCTCGCAATAGTGGCGGTCGGACCAGAAGCCGCCGACATGCCGGACGACTGACGCCTTCACAACGACGCCGGACGGCGCGAACCACCAGTCGTCGATGGTCGAGCGGTAGTGCAGGAAATCCCGGAAGGTCTCGCAGCGAGACTCCACCTTGTCGGCGGCCGCCACACGTGCGTCGGGCGAAAGGCCAACCGCAGTGCCGGCAATGAAGCTAGGACCGCCCTCGCTGGCGATGACCTGGTCGACGACCTCCAGGGACCAGGGGAAGTACAGGTCATCGCTGTCGAGGAAACAGATATACTCGCCCGACGCCTGCGCGATCCCATGATTTCTCGCCGCCGGAAGCCCGCGATTGTCTTTGTACGAAAACGTGCGAACGCGCGGGTCAGCACGCGAAAGTTCGGCCAGCCGGGCGGTTAATTCAGGATCGTCAGAGCCATCGTCGACGATGATGGCTTCCCAGTCTTGAAACGACTGCTCGTGCAGGCTTTCGATCGTCCACTTCAGAAGATCCGCACGCTTGTACGTCGGAACGACGATTGAAAACCGTACCATGCGCACAGACCCGTCCGATCGTGGAGCCGATCGCCGAGGGAAGCGTCTCCCCGGATTTTCTCACCGCGGCTATATTTTAACGTGTGTTTTGCGAAATATCGCGCCTTGCCTCTGAGCAGGGCGGCCCGGGGGAAACGTTGCGCTAAAAAACGTCGTTTTCGAGGTCGCTTGCGCGATCCGGTTGCGGACAGGCGTCGCATTCGCTGCGATGGCCGGGGTCGAGCTCTTCGCCAGCGCCGGGGATTCCGGCCCGGCTAGATCATGTCGCCCGCGGCCGCGTCGAGCAGCAGGAACACCCTGCCCCCCTCGGCGCCCAGCATGTCCGACAGCAGCAGGCCCGACGGGTCGCGATCGGCGGCGTCGTCGATCAGCGTCTTGTACCGGCGAAGGTAGATCTCGGTGCGGCGCTTCACATCGTCGTCGGTGAAGAGGCGGCGAGCGATGCGCCGCGTGGCGGCCGGCGCCAGTTTGCGCACGACCTCGCGGCCGCCCTCCTGGTCGCCGGTCTGCAAGGCCGCGGCGATCTCCTCGATCCGGGCGCCCGGCAGCAGCCGGGCCGAATCGACGCCCATGCGGGAGAGTTCGGCGCCCAGGCTATCTTCCAGTCGCTCGCCCTCGCCATCCGCGCCGTCGAGCGAGGCCAGCAGGTCCTTCCAGGTCCAGGTCTCGCCGGCCTCCTCGCCGTCGTCGCCGTCGGCCGGGCGCGAAGACGCGGGCGGTCCTCCCGCGGTTTCGAACACCGCAGAGAATTCGCGGTCGGTGGCGGTGGGGGTCAGCCGGATGCGGTCGCGCAGCCCGATGCGATCGGCCAGGGCCGCACCCGGCGCCTCCAGCGGCTCCGCCAGTTCGAGCATCTCGGGCTCGGCCTCCGTTTCAGGCGGCGGCTCAGCCAAGCGAGCCGCCGCCGGCGGCCTGGGGGCCGGTGCGGGAGCGGCGACCGCCGCCACGCCCATCAGTTTCACCGCCTCGGACAGCATCTCGAAGTTCCGGCGCACCCGGTCCTGGAAGGCCGCATCGATGGCCTGCGCCTCTTCCGCGGTGCGGCGGGCCTGGACCATCAGTTCGTCCATGCCGTCGCTGACCGCCGCGCGCACGCGGTCGGCCTGGCCGGCGGCGGTGGCCGGCAGTCTGGACGCCCGTTCCTCGAGCTCGGCCATCATCGCGCCCAGCTCGTCCAGGGTGGCGCGGGCGGCCTTTGCGCCATCCTCCAGCTTACGGGCGGTCGCTGCCCCGGCCTCCTCGACCATGCGGGACGACTGTTCGACCAGCGCCTTGGCTTCTTCGAGCCGCGCCTCGAACACCTGGTTGGCCTTCTGGCCAGCGCTGAACGCGGCTTCCGAGAGCTGGTCCACCTGCTCGCGGGCGGCGCCGGCGTGGCGCGCGGCGGCGGCCCGGGTCTCTTCGGCGGCCAGGGCGAGGGCGTCGATGGCCGCCCGGGTCTGAGCCTCCAGCTGCGCGCGTTGCTCCGCCGCAGCGGAGGACACCGCCTCCAGCGAATGCAGGGTCGACTGCCCGAACTCCTCGCGCTCGGCCTTGGCGGTCTCGGCGATGTCGCGGAACTGCAGCGCCGCGTCGGCCATGAGTCGCCGAAGCTGCTCGCTGCCGCTGACGGCGCGCTCGCTCATCTCCGTCGTCGACCTGCGGGCCTCGCCGATGAACTGCCCGAGGGTCGCTGCGTGTGCGTCCGCGGCGGCGGCGAATTCCTCGTGGTCACCCTTGAGCGCCTGGCCGAGCGCCGCCAGGGCGGCTCGCTCCTGGCTCAGGCCCGCCTCCACGGCGCGCACCTGATCGGCGACGCCCACGCCCGCGGTCTCCAGCCTGGCGATATGGCGGGTGAGGTCCTCGCCGGCCGTGCGCGCGGCGTCGCTGGCTTCGCCGGCTGCGGCGGCCAGATCGGCGGCGCGGGCCTGCAAGGCGCCTTCCGCCTCCCGGATCTGGGTTTCAGCCACGCCGGTGGCCTCGGTGATCATGCGCGCCTGCTGGGTGACGGCGTCGGTGACCCGCATGGCCTGTGCGTCCAGCGTCTGGGCCAGGCCCTGCATGTCCGAGCGCTCGCGGCCCAACGTGGCGGCCAGCTCCTGGGCGGTGCGCACCGACTGTGCCGTCGCCCCCGTCAGCTTGTCGGTTTCGAAGGCCAGGGCGTCGCGCAGGGCGATCAGGGTCTCGCGCGCTTCCTCGGCGGCGACGGCGGCGCGGCCGATCTCCTCGCGCACGGCCAGGGTGACGTCGCCGGCGCGCGCGGCAGCTTGCAGCGCCGGCGCCAGCATGTGGTCGGCCATCGCCTTGGCGCGCCGGGTCTCGTGACCCAGCTTCTGCGCCTGGCGGATCATGTAGGCGGCCCCCAGCACGAAGATGGCGGGACCAACGGCGAGCAGGGCGAAGACCGTCAGCGCGAACGGATCGCTCTGAAGGGGGGCCACATTGTTGCGATAGCCCACCGCAAAAGCGATCGGAGCCAGCGCCCACAGGGCGGCGACGGCAAGGGCGATCAGCCAGGTTGGCCAGCCTGATGGCGGCCGCTCTTCGGTGACGGAATGCTCGCGCCGCTCCGACGACGGCAAGGCAGGGCGCACCTCCACAAGGTTCGGGTGCGATGCGCCGTCGGCTTCCAGCGCCCTGAAGTCCACCACGCCGACAGCATCGTGCGGGACGGCGTCCTGGCCGGCGTGCGGATCCTCGCTCCGGCTCCCGAAGTCCATCGGTTGCGGTCGCTTGGAGAACCTCATCGACGCCCGTTCCTTCCACTCGCCGGCCAGCCCACGCAGGCCGACGGCCCCCAGGGTCCGTCCGGGTCCCCCAGGATTACCCTTGGCGCGAGCCTACGCAAACAGCCGGCGGGATGATTCGCCCGCCGGAAGGCGGAATGTCGCGGAACGTCAGGCCTTGGCCACGCCCGCGC
>DASVNS010000246.1:0-2175 GCA_036383735.1 Phenylobacterium sp.
ACAATGCGTCTGTCGCGATCTTCCTGATGGATGATCGGCAGCACTGCGCCTACATGAACGCCGCCGCGGAGAAGCTCACGGGCTATACGTTCGAGGAAACGCTCCGGCGTCCGCTGCACGATGTGATCCACCACAGCCGGCGCGACGGGTCGCACTTCCCGCTCCACGAATGCGCGATCGACCGGGCCTTCCCCGAGAACAATCACGAACGGGGCGAAGAGGTTTTTGTCCACAAGGACGGGCATTTCTACCCTGTGGCGTTCACCGCCAGCCCGATCCGCGACGAGGCCTCGAAGACGATCGGCACCATCATCGAGGTCCGGGACATCACCCAGGACAAGCGCAACGAACAGATCCGCGAGTTGCTGATGCGGGAGGTGGATCACCGCGCACGCAACACCCTCACGGTGGTCCAGTCGATCATCCAGCTCACCAAGGCCCCCAACATCCCGGCCTATCGGGAGATGGTCCTGGGCCGGATCAGCGCGCTGGGCCGGGCGCAGGGCTCCCTCGCCGCCGAACGCTGGGAGGGCGCATCGCTCAGGTCGATCGTGGCCGAGGAACTGGACGCGATCTCCAAGCCCGGACAGTACGTCCTGCAAGGGCCGCCGGTCACCCTGCCGCCCGAGCAGGTGCAACCTGTCGGGATGATTCTGCACGAGCTGGCGACCAACGCCGTGAAGTACGGCGCGCTCAGCTATGAGGCCGGCCGCGTCATGATCCAGTGGATCGTCGCGCCGTCGTCCTTCGACATCGAATGGCGGGAAACCGGCGGTCCAAGGACGCAAGCCCCGTCCAGGGTCGGCTTTGGCTCGCGGCTCATCGAGAGCCTCGGCCGCCAACTGCAAGCGGAGCTTGCCTACGACTGGCGGCCGGATGGCCTGACGGTGAGGCTGAGCCTGCCGCGCTAGAGGCTCTACTGGCTCGCGGAGTCGGCGGCCCTGTTGGCGGCCTCGCCCACGCTGCCCGCCGCGGTCGAGGCGCTGTCAGCCACGCTCGAGGCTGCACTCGTCACCGCCTGGGTCCGCATCGCGTCGTTGCGGTTCGACTGCAGCAGGAAGAAGGCCACGATCGCCGCCATCACGAGGACCGCGATGCCGATCAGGACGCCGCCGACGCCCGAGCCGCCTTTGTCGACATAGGTCGTGCCGCCGACGTCGCGCTCGATCACGCGCTCACGGGTCACCCCGTCACTGGTTTCTGTCACGCGTTCAGTCGCCATATGGACCTCCGTTGTGTCACCGGGGCCGTAACACCCGGACCCGCCGAGCGTTCCGATTTGGCGCCCGCGTCGGCCTCAGGTAGAGACAGCGCCCTTCGAAGGACCCAACCGTTGCGACTTCCCCAGGCCAGGCTCGACCAGGTGCTCGACCGCTTCCGCGAGATCGAGGCGCGCATGGGCGCGGCCACCGACGGGGCCGAGATCGTCCGCCTGTCCAAGGAGCACGCCGAGCTGAAGCCCGTGGCCGACGCGGTGACGGCGCTTGAGAGGGTGCGGGGCGAAGCCCCCGAGCTCGAGGAGATGGCCGCCTCCGGAGACCCCGACATGGCCGACCTGGCTCGCATGGAACTGGAAGGGCTGAAGGACCGGATCCCGGCCCTGGAGCACGAGGTCGCCCTGCTGCTCGCGCCCAAGGACCGGGACGAGAACGCCTCCGCGATCCTGGAAGTCCGCGCCGGCACGGGCGGGGATGAGGCGGCCCTGTTCGCGGGCGACCTGTTCCGCATGTACCAGCGCTATGCCCAAACCCACGGCTGGCGGGTCGAGATCGACTCGGTCACCGAGGGTGAAATGGGTGGCTACAAGGAGATCGTGGCGGCCATTTCGGGCGACGGCGTGTTTGGCCGCCTGAAGTTCGAGAGCGGCGTGCACCGGGTGCAGCGCGTGCCCGCCACCGAGGCGCAGGGCCGCATCCATACCTCGGCGGCCACCGTGGCCATCCTGCCCGAGCCCGAGGACGTGGAGATCGAGATCCGCGACCAGGACCTGCGCATCGACACCTATCGCTCGTCGGGCGCCGGCGGCCAGCACGTGAACAAGACCGACTCCGCCGTGCGCATCACCCACCTGCCCAGCGGCATCGTGGTGACCAGTTCGGAGAAGTCGCAGCACCAGAACCGCGCCCGGGCCATGAAGGCGCTGAAGGTGAAGCTGTACGACCAGCAGCGCGAGGC
>DASVNS010000247.1:0-1530 GCA_036383735.1 Phenylobacterium sp.
GGAAGATGGGGCAGCGGCAGCCGCTCGAGAATCGATTGGGGGCGGCCCAGGGCCTCGCGGCATCGCCACATGCCGCCGACCAGCAAGTCGCTGCCGCGATGACCGCGGCCCTGGCGGAAGACGGCCGCTAACCACGGCTCCACGGGGCGCTTGCCAATCGACGTTTCGTCGTCGCTGCCTGTGCCGAGGAGACTTCACACATCAATTGGCGGCCGCGCAACGAGGTTGCCGAACGCTCGCTGTCGGGCGGGTTGGCGGGGCCGTCAGCTCGGACTGCGGGCGCTGACGATCCATGTCGCCGCGCGCAGGTGAGGACCCCTCGGGCCATCAAGATCGCGCAGGGCGATCTCCAGGGCCGGAATGGCTTTGGGCGCAAGGTGCGGATGCTCTCGCAGAATGGCTCCCAGTGCGCCCACGCGGGAACAAACATCCACCATCCCCTGGAGATCGCCACTTCCAACCCATTCGTCGTGCGGCGCCACATCTATCTCGACGAAGCCGGCGGCCGTGAGGGTGGTGCGAATGGTCTCTGCATCGGAGAACGAAAACCAAACGGACGAAGCACTGTCAGCAACGAGTTGGGGCGGAAGATGCGGAGAAGCGGCCCGAAGAGGTAGCTCGTCGAGCTCGTTTTCCTCCAGCCCTCGCCAGCAGATGAAGCCGAGCCTTCCTCCAGGGCGAAGCGTCCGCCGGATATTCTGGAAGGCGCGCGCCGGGTCGGCGAAGAACATCAGGCCGAAGCGTGAGAACACCGCGTCGAACGAGGCCGGTTCGAACGGATACGATTGGGCATCGCCGCAGAGAAAGGTGACGTTCGTCGGGAGCCCTGGATCGGCACGCGCCACATCGACGGCTGCCTGGAGCAGATCCATGGCGACGACCTGGCCGTTCGGCCCAACCGCTTGGGCGAGGGTGCGTGGCGTGCCCCCGATCCCGCAGCCGACGTCGAGAATCCGTTCGCCAAGTGATGGATGGAGCGCGGCCATGGCCGCATGACCGAGCGGTTCCAGTTGCCTTTCCAGCGGCTGCCGGATCTCCAGCCAGGCACGAACGCGCGGATGTTCGACGAGGAGGGGGGCTGAGGTCACGACCGAACCATACTGCCCCTGGTCGTGGGTGTCGCGACTGCGGCGAGACTACGTCCCGGCGCTCGCCGGAGTGTTGACGGGAATGTGGCCGGCGGCTGTGGACTCTGCTCCCGCTCGACAGGATTATCCGCCGCGCCTTGCCAGGGCTGGCGCCTCGGCGGACTGAAAACAAAAAAGCGATGGGGAGACGTGGATGAGCGAGGCGGTCGGGACGGCGACGGGTGCGGCGGCGCCGGAGGTGCTGCGGGTCGAGCGGTCGGGGAAGCTGACGATCGTCACCATGGTCTACCGGCCCTACAATCTGCTGGGGCCGAAGCTGATGGGGGCGCTGATCCGGGCGTTGGACGAGGCGGTCGGGAACGGCAGTCGCGCCTTGGTGATCCGGAGCGGGCTGCGGCACTTTTCGGCCGGGGCGGACCTGGACCTGTTCGACGACGACGCG
>DASVNS010000248.1:0-6039 GCA_036383735.1 Phenylobacterium sp.
CGAGCCGATGGGCCGCGACGGGGACGACCCGCTGGGCTCGATGGGGCACGACACGCCGATCGCCGTGCTCTCGGCGCGGCCGAAGCTGCTCTACGAGTACTTCAAGCAGAACTTCGCCCAGGTCACCAACCCGCCGATCGATCCGATCCGCGAGGAGCTGGTCATGAGCCTGGTCTCGATGATCGGGCCGCGGCCGAACCTGCTGGGCCGCCAGGCCGGCACGCACAAGCGCCTGGAGGTGGCCCAGCCGATCCTCACCGACGAGGACCTGGCCAAGATCCGCGCGATCCAGGACCTGCTCGACGGCGCTTTCCGGACCGCCACGATCGACATCACCTGGCCCGCGGAAGAGGGCGCGGCGGGGCTGGATGCGGCGCTGGAGCGCATCTGCCGCGAGGCGACCGACAACGTCCTGGCCAACATGGACATCCTGATCCTGTCGGACCGGGAGACTGCGAGCGGGCGCATCCCGATCCCCGCGGCTCTGGCCACCGCGGCCGTGCACCACCACCTGATCCGCCAGGGCCTGCGGATGCAGGCCGGCCTCGTCATCGAGACCGGCGAGGCGCGCGAAGTGCACCACTTCTGCGTGCTGGCGGGCTATGGCGCCGAGGCGGTCAATCCGTACCTGGCGTTCCAGACGCTGGAGCAGATCCGGGTGACGAACGGCGTCGCGCTGTCGGCCTACGACGTCCGCAAGAACTACATCAAGGCGGTGGGCAAGGGGATCATGAAGGTGATGTCCAAGATGGGCATCTCGACCTACCAATCCTATTGCGGCGCCCAGATCTTCGATGCGGTGGGCCTCTCGTCGGAACTCATCGAGAAGTATTTCACCGGCACCGCCAGCACCATCGAGGGGATCGGCCTGGCGCAGATCGCCGAGGAGGCGGTGCGCCGCCACGCCGACGCGTTCGGCGACAACCCGATCTACAAGTCGATGCTCGACGTGGGCGGCCAGTACGCCTGGCGACTGCGCGGCGAGGTGCATGCCTGGACGCCGGAGTCGATCTCGGGCCTGCAGCACGCCGTGCGCGGCAACCTGCCCGGCGAGTACCTGAAGTTCGCCAAGTCGATCAACGAACAGAGCGAACGCCTGCTGACCCTGCGCGGCCTGATGCGCTTCAAGCCGGCGGACCAGGCGATCTCCCTGGACGAGGTGGAACCCGCTGCGGAGATCGTGAAGCGCTTCTCGACCGGCGCGATGAGCTTCGGCTCGATCAGTCGCGAGGCGCACACCACCCTGGCCATCGCCATGAACCGCATCGGCGGCCGTTCGAACACGGGCGAAGGCGGCGAGGAGCCGGATCGCTTCAAGCCGCTGCCGAATGGCGATTCCATGCGCTCGGCGATCAAGCAGGTGGCGTCGGGCCGTTTCGGGGTGACCACCGAGTACCTGGTCAACGCCGACGACATCCAGATCAAGATGGCCCAGGGCGCCAAGCCCGGCGAGGGCGGCCAGCTGCCCGGCCACAAGGTGGACAAGAACATCGCCCGGGTTCGGCACTCGACCCCTGGCGTGGGCTTGATCAGCCCGCCGCCGCACCACGATATCTATTCGATCGAGGATCTGGCCCAGCTGATCCACGACCTGAAGAACGTCAACTCGAAGGCCCGCATCTCGGTGAAGCTGGTCTCCGAAGTGGGGGTCGGCACCGTTGCGGCGGGGGTGGCCAAGGCCCGCGCCGACCACGTGACCATCTCGGGCTTCGAAGGCGGCACGGGCGCGAGCCCGCTGACCTCGCTGACGCACGCCGGGTCGCCCTGGGAGATCGGCCTCGCCGAAACCCAGCAGACCCTGCTGCTGAACGGCCTGCGCACGCGCATTGCGGTGCAGGTGGACGGTGGCCTTCGCACCGGCCGCGACGTGGCCGTGGGCGCGCTGCTGGGCGCGGAAGAGTTCGGCTTCGCCACCGCCCCGCTGATCGCGGCGGGCTGCATCATGATGCGCAAGTGCCACCTCAACACCTGCCCGGTGGGGGTGGCCACCCAGGACCCGGTGCTGCGCGCCCGCTTCTCCGGCCAGCCCGAGCACGTGGTCAACTATTTCTTCTTCGTGGCCGAAGAGCTGCGGGAGATCATGGCCGAGATGGGCTTCCGGACGCTCAACGAGATGATCGGCCGGGTGGACCGCCTCGACATGGCCTCGGCGGTCGATCACTGGAAGGCCCAGGGCGTGGACCTCTCCCGCCTGCTCTACGCGGCGCCCTCCGAGGGACAGAAGGGTCTCCGGAACCTGGACCGCCAGGACCACGGGCTGGAGAAGGCGTTGGACCAGCAGTTCATCGCGGACTGCCAGCCGGCGCTGGAAAAAGGCGAACCGGTTCGCGGCGAATATCCGATCCGGAACGTCAACCGCACGGTGGGCGCCATGCTCTCGGGCGAGGTGGCCAAGCGCTACGGCCACACGGGCCTGCCCGAGGACACCATCGCGCTGACGCTTCGCGGGACGGCCGGCCAGAGCTTCGGCGCCTTCCTGGCCCGCGGCGTCAGCCTGACCTTGATCGGGGACGGCAACGACTATGTCGGCAAGGGCCTTTCGGGCGGTCGCGTGGTGGTGCGCCAGCCCGCGGACTCGCGCCGCGACCCCACCCGCAACATCGTGGTGGGCAATACCGTGCTGTACGGCGCCATCGCCGGCGAGGCCTACCTCGAGGGCGTGGCGGGCGAGCGGTTCGCCGTGCGTAACTCCGGCGCCGTTGCGGTGGTCGAGGGCGTGGGCGACCACGGCTGCGAATACATGACCGGCGGTGTCGTGGTCGTGCTCGGCGATACGGGCCGTAACTTCGCCGCGGGCATGAGCGGTGGGGTGGCCTATGTCTACGACCCGCGCCGACGCTTCGATGTGCTCTGCAACAAGGCGATGGTGGACCTGGACAAGGTGGAACCGAGCCGGGCGGACGGCGACGATGCGCACCGCCCGAACCAGCGCGCGGTGTCGGTCGAGAACGCGGGCATGGGCGACCTGCTGCGGTTCGACGCCGAGCGCCTGCGGATCCTGATCGAGCGCCACCATCTCCACACCGGCAGCCGCAGGGCCGCCGAGATCCTGGAGAACTGGAACGAGGCGCTGCCCTCGTTCGTGAAGGTGATGCCGAAGGACTATCGTCGGGCGCTGACCGACATGGCCAACGAACGCGCCGCCGCCGCCGTCGTGGCCGCGGAATAATCCGGACTGTTGGGGAACGAAGATGGGTAAGCCGACCGGCTTTCTGGAGATCGAGCGTCACGACCGCGGCTACGCGCCGGCCGCCGAGCGCCTGAAGCACTGGAACGAGTTCGTGGTCCCGCTGCCGCAGGACGAGCTGCGCAAGCAGGCGTCGCGGTGCATGAGCTGCGGGATTCCGTTCTGTCACCAGGGCTGCCCGGTCAACAACCAGATCCCGGACTTCAACGAGCTGGTCTATCGCGACCAGTGGCGGGCCGCGCTCGACAACCTGCAGTCCACCAACAACTTCCCGGAGTTCACCGGGCGGATCTGCCCGGCGCCCTGCGAGGCGTCCTGCACCCTGAACATCCCCGACACGCCGGTCACCATCAAGTCGATCGAGTGCCAGATCATCGACCGCGGGTGGGAAGAGGACTGGATCAAGCCCGAGCCTTCGCCGCGGGGCACCGGCAAGCGGGTCGGCGTGGTGGGGTCGGGCCCGGCGGGCCTGGCCTGCGCCCAGCAGCTCGCCCGCGCCGGCCACGCTACGACCGTGTTCGAGAAGTCGGACCGGATCGGCGGCCTGCTGCGCTACGGCATCCCCGACTTCAAGATGGAGAAGCACCTCATCGATCGCCGCGTCCGCCAGATGGAAGGCGAGGGGGTGATCTTCCGCACCAACTTCGATGTGGGCGGAATGGTGTCGGTCGAGCGTCTGCTGGACGACTACGACGTGCTGGTGATGGCGTGCGGGGCCGAGGCGCCGCGCGACCTTCCCGCACCCGGCCGCGACCTAGCCGGCGTACACTTTGCCATGGAGTTCCTGACCCAGCAGAACCGACGTAACGCCGGCGACGCCGAGCCTGTCGCCGCGCCCACCGGCACGATCGACGCCAAGGGCAAGCATGTGGTGGTGATCGGCGGCGGGGATACGGGTTCGGATTGTATCGGCACGTCGAACCGGCAGGGCGCCGCCTCGGTGACCCAGCTCGAGATCATGCCCATGCCGCCGGCGCACGAGAACAAATCGCTGACCTGGCCTGACTGGCCGTTGAAACTGCGCACCTCGACGTCGCACCAGGAAGGCGCCGAGCGCGAATTCGCGGTCGGCACCAAGCGGTTCATCGGCCAGGACGGCCGCGTCACCGCCATCGAATGCGTGCGGCTGGAGTGGGTCGCCGGCGCCGGCGGGCGCATGGAGATGCGCGAGATCGCGGGCTCGGAATTCGAGCTCAAGGCCGATCTCGTCTTCCTTGCGATGGGCTTCGTGGGCCCGGCGGAGGACGGCGTGGTGGCTCACAGCGGCGTCGACCTCGACCCCCGCGGCAACGTGCTGGCCAATACCCTCGACTACCGCACCTCCAGCGGCAACATCTTCGCCTGTGGCGACGCGCGGCGCGGTCAGTCCCTGGTGGTCTGGGCGATCCGCGAGGGCCGTCAATGCGCTCGCGCGGTCGACACCCACCTGATGGGGACCTCCACGCTGCCGCGGTAGGCCATCGGGCGAACCCCCGGCGTCAATCCTCAGCACGCGAAGTAGGCGGCTAAACCTCGGTGGCGCGGAAGATGCGGCGGCTGCCGGGGTCCACCGCGCAGAAGCCATCCAGGCAGCAGGCGGCGCGGCCGGATTCCACATAGGCCGCGTCATGCCACCACAGGCCGGGAGGCGCCGCGCGCGCCGCTATCCGCACCGGTGTGGCCTCGGCCGAGGTCATGGCCACGAACGGCCCGATGATGGTCGGCAGGTCGAACACCTCGCCGTTCTTGATCACGTAGCGGACGGCCGCGGCGTCTTCGATGCGCTCCAGGGGGTTGCCCGCGGTGACCACCAGGTCGGCCAGCATGCCGGGGGCGATCGTGCCGAGCGGCTGGTCCAGGAACTCGCCGGCGTAACGGGTCGCGGTGGTCAGGGCCTCGAAGGGCGTCATGCCGAACTTCACCATGGCGCGCAGGTTCATGTGCAGGCTGACGCCGTTGAAGTCGATCGGCGAGTCGGTGCCGGTCACCACGCGGCCACCGCCGTCGAGGATGGCCTTCAGGTGGGCGATGTTGTTCGCCAGGTTGGTCAGCAGGATGGAGTTGTCGCCCGCAGCGGCCTGGGCCGCCCGCTGCTGCAGCTTGGCGTATTCCCACGGCGGATAGAGCGCCTTGATCCGCGCATCGTCGACCAGCGAGCGGTCGGAGCCGTAGAGCGCCGAAGAGGTGAACAGGGTCGGCGTGCGCCGGGCGCCGCTGGCGGCGAACAGGCCGGTCACGTCCTGATAGCTGACACCCAGTGCGCTGACCGTTCGCGAGTAGCCGGTGCGGCTGGTGGCGCCGACGTGCTCCATCCCGTCCAGGCCGAAGTTCAACGCGGGATAGTGGTAGTGCGAGGTGACCGGGATGCCTTCCTCGTGCGCCCAGGCGGTGATGTCGCGCTGGGCCTGCAGGGGCTGGCGCACATAGGACTTGAGCAGGTCGTAGCCCAGCGCCTTGGCCCGCGACAGCTCCAGCGCCATCTGGCCGGGCTCGGTCACGGGCCGCATGAAGTTGTAGAAGATGCGCCCGCCGTCGATCGCCTCGCCGGTGGAGAAGTAGCGAGGCCCGAGCCGCAGGCCGGCGTCGATCGCCTCGCGGTCTTCGGCCATGTGGTAGGCCGGCGAGCCCGGTGAGCGGGCGGTGGTGACGCCCAGCGACAGCCAAAGGCGGCCCTCGCGGTCGCCATAGCCATAGCCCTGCATCTGCCGGTGGGCGTGCATCTCCACCAGGCCGGGGATGACGGTGGCGCCGGCGGCATCGACCACCTTGGCGTCGGACACGGCGGCGCCGGACGTGACCAGGTCGGCGATGCGGTTGCCGACGATCACCAGATCGACGCCCTTGCGCAGCTTGGGCGACAGCCCGTCCCAGAC
>DASVNS010000249.1:0-1998 GCA_036383735.1 Phenylobacterium sp.
AGGCCCAGGCTGCGGTGGAGGGTTTCGATGACCTCGTGGAAGGGGCGGAGCGCGAAGTCGGCGTCCAGGACCTCGTCGTCGAGGCGGTCGCGGAGGTCTTCCAGGCGGGCCATGACCTCGTCGGGCGGGCCGTCGGCGGCCTGGTCATGGTCTGCGGCGGAGGCGGCGCAGATGGCGCGCTGCATGTGCAGGCGCACCTGGGCCTTGCGCCGGCGGATGAGCGTGCCGACCTCGCGGTCGGCGTCCTGGCGGTCCGCGCGGTCCTGGCGGGCCAGGTCGCGCTGCAGCTTGGCCTCCAGGGCGACGCTCTGGCGCACGGCGCGGGCGATCTGCGGGAAGAGGGCGGCGGCTTCGGCGCGGGCCTGCGGGGTTTCCGCGGCCAGCACGCCGGCCTGGACCTCGCGGGCGATGGCCATGCCGATCTCGGCGAGTTCCGCCAGGATCCGGCCATGCCGTTCGCTCGTTTCCGCGGGGTTGGACATGAACAAAGAGAGAACATACGAGGCGTGAATTGTCAAGGTTTGTCGCGCGGTCGTTTGCTCGCTGGTCCGCCCATCCGCTCCTCCCCCTCCGCTCGTCATGGCCGGGCTTGACCCGGCCATCCATGCGGCGGCGGGCGGAGCATGGATCCCCGGGTCAAGCCCGGGGATGACGAGCAGGAGAGGGATGACGAGCAGGAGAGGGATGACGGGCAGGGGGAGGGATGACGAGCGGAGAGGGACGAGCAGGAGAAGGAGGACGAGCAAGGGGAGGGGACGGGGGGAACGGCGAGGCCCCTTCCTTGACCTTCCGCCCCCTTTGAGCGCATAAGCGCGCCCTTCCGGCGCCAACCTCGGTCAGCGCCCTCTACCGCCACGACCCCCAGACCTTATCTGGGACGAGGGCGGCGAGGCCCCCCGTCCACGCAATCGTGCACGGGGGTCGACTGCGTTTGGGCTTTAGGAGTCTGTTTTGTTCGACGCGCTGACAGATCGGCTGACAGGGGTTTTCGACCGGCTTTCCGGTCGCGGCGTGCTGTCCGAGAAGGACGTCGAGGAGGTGATGCGCGAGATCCGCGTCGCCCTGCTCGAGGCCGACGTCGCGCTGCCGGTGGTCCGTGACTTCATCGCCAAGGCCAAGGAAGCCGCCACCGGCGAGGCGGTGATCCGCTCGGTGCGACCGGCCGACCAGGTGGTGAAGATCACCTACGACGGGCTGGTCGAGATGCTGGGCGGAGAGGGCGAGCCGGAGGGGCTGAACCTCTCGCTGAACCCGCCGACCGTGATCCTGATGGCCGGCCTGCAGGGCTCGGGCAAGACCACCACCGCGGGCAAGCTGGCCCTGCGCCTGGTGCGCGAGCGCCGCAAGGTCTTACTAGCGTCGCTGGACACCCGCCGCCCGGCCGCCATGGAGCAGCTGGGCATGCTGGCCGAGCAGGCCGGCGCCAATTTCCTGCCCATCGTCACCGGCCAGGCCGCCCCGGACATCGCGCGCCGCGCCATGCAGGCGGCGCGGCTGCAGGGCTTCGACGTCCTGATCCTCGACACCGCCGGCCGCACGACGATCGACGAGGCGATGATGGCCGAGGCGTCCGAGATCGCGAAGATCTCGAACCCCTCCGAGACCCTGCTGGTCGCCGACGCCCTGACCGGTCAGGACGCGGTGCGCACCGCCAAGGCCTTCCACGAGCGCCTGCCGCTGACCGGGCTGGTGCTGACCCGGGCGGACGGCGACGGCCGCGGCGGTGCGGCGCTGTCCATGCGCGCGGTCACCGGCCTGCCGATCAAATTCCTGGGCGTGTCGGAGAAGATCGACGGCCTGGACGCCTTCGACGCCCAGCGGGTGGCGGGCCGGATCCTCGGCCGCGGCGACGTGGTCGCCCTGGTCGAGAAGGCCGCGCAAGAGCTGGATATGGCCAAGGCGGAAGCCACGGCCAAGAAGCTGGCCAAGGGCCAGTTCGACCTGGACATGATGGCCGACCAGCTGGCGCAGATGAAGCGCATGGGCGGCATGGAAGGC
>DASVNS010000250.1:0-9612 GCA_036383735.1 Phenylobacterium sp.
GGTGTCGCCGCTGAACAGGATGCGGGTGCCGAAGGTCTTGTTGGCCGCCTCCAGCCGGGCGGCGACCACCACCACCTCGCCATAGGCCGTGTAGTTGAACCGGCGCTCGCCGCCGAAGTTGCCCACCAGGCCGACGCCCGACGACAGGCCCATACGCGTATAACCGAACTTGATACCGCGGCCGATCATCCGCTCGCGGATCTCCAGCGCATAGAGGTCGATCTCGCGAGCGCACGCCAGGGCGCGGTCGGCGTGGTCGGTGGAGGCCACCGGAGCGCCGAAGATCGCGATGATGCCGTCGCCGGTCATCTTGTCGATCATCGCCTCGTGCTTCCAGAGGATGTCGATGACCCCGTCGAAATATGCGTTGATCACCTCCGAGAAGGTATCGAGGGGCAGGGTAGCCACCAGGTGGGAGAAGTTCTCCAGGTCGGTGATCATGACGGTGATCTCGCGCTCCTCCGCGCCGATCTTCACTTCCTCGCGCCCATCGACCATCCGGTCGATCACCTGCGGGGCCAGGTAGCGCTCGAGGGTGGAGGAGTAGAACGCCCGCTGGGTCTGCAACTCGGCGGCCGCCAGTCGGCTGAGAATGAAGAACCCGAAGGCGAAGCTGAGCAGCGGCGTCGTCGTCGGCAGCATGAGGGACCCGTACGCGTAGACCGCCGAAGCGCCGATGAGCAGGGCTGCGGCCCCGGCCAGGACGATGCCCAGCGACACCCACCACCGCTGGGTCGAACGGCCCAGCATTGCCCCGGCTATGGCCGCCGCCAGCACTGTCAGGCCGTCCCAGATCGCACCCGCGCGCAGCACCTTATCGCCCGCCAGAATCTGGGAGAGCGCGTGGAGGTGCACCTCGACCCCTGGCGTGCCCTGGGTATGGCCCGGCCAGAACCGCAGCGGCGTGGCGTGCATGTCTTCCTTCGGCGTGTCGGAATCCTGGGTGGCGGAGCGCGTGACACTGCCGATGAAGGCGATCTTGCCCTTCAGAAGCCGTTCGGGGACGAAGGCGGCGAAGGCGGCGGAATAGGACGGCGATATGGCGCCGGCGTTCTCGGCGCTCACCCGGGGATCGGGCCGACGGTAGCGCAGGTCGAACGGCTCGCGCGGCGGCTTCATGCCCGTGGTCGCGGTGGCCACTCGCGTGGCCAGCGCCTGATACCGGCTGGGCATGGGGTCATAGCGTCGGACCACGTCGTCATAGTCGACGTGGATCAGCGCCCGGGCGTCGGCGTACATCACCTTCTTCGAGACGGGGAAGTCGACGCCTGGCGTCCGCGCCGGGTCCACCACCGCCACGATGGGCGCCTTCACGCCGGCGATGCGGCGTTCGAAGTCCTGGAATTCCCCGGGTGAGGACCAGGTGTCGAGCAGGTAGTCGACGGCGATGGCCCTGACGCCCTTGGCGTCCAGCGTGGCGATCAGGTCGCCCAGCCAGGCCTTGTCGATGGGCGCCAGGCAGTGGCAGGCCGACGTCTTGCTCATCGCCTCGACGGCCGCGTCGTCCACCTTGACGATCGCGAAGTCGCGTTGTGCGGCCGGAGCCCCCAGCGCCAGACGCAGGTCATAGGTGAGGTTCTCGACGTAACGCCCCGGGATCGTGCCGCCGAGCCAGAGGGCCGCCCCGGTGGCGACGATCGACACGAGCAGGATGACCACCAGGTCGGCCAAGTCCTTGCCGCCGACCGCCTGCAGCCGATCGGTCAAGGTCAGCAACCGCCCGAAGAAACCTCGGCGCGCGCTGGAAGCCATGGGATCAGGCGAGCTTTCGGAAGGGGAAGTTGTATGTCACGGCCGCCGCATAGCGGCCCGCCAGGCACATATGGGTGGTGATGTTGGAGCCGTCGGACATCAGCAGCGCGTAGCCCGGTGGCTCTTCCACCAGGATCTCGCGCCCGTCCGGCACATGCATGTCGATCTCGGTGAGATCCAGGGTGAGCTGGATCGAGGTGGCGGGCGCCGCAGATACCAGGTGGCCAGCGAAGATGCCGTTGAACGCCCGATGGATATGCCCGCACATCAGCACCTTCACCTGACCGCGGCCCATCAGCACCTGCTCCAGCCGGCTCAGCCACGGCGCGTCGGGCGCGGGGTCCATCCAGCGGATGCCGCTGGGGATCGGCGGGTGGTGGAGGACCACGGCGGTCGGGCGGTTCGGCGCCTCGTCCAGGGTCCGCGCCAGCCAGGCGGCGCGGGCTTCGTCATACTCGCCGTCGCTGGGTCCATCCAGCGTGTCGCACACGACCATCCGCATATCGTCGAAATCGACGGCGTATTGCACGAAGCCGTTCTCGTCGGTCTGCGCGCCTGGGCCGCCGAACTCGGCGAGGAAGGCCTCGCGGCTGTCGTGATTGCCCATGGCGTAGAAGATCGGGATCTCGCTCCCCGCCATCAGCCGTTTGAGCTCGACGTATTCCTCGCGCTCGCCGCGGTCGACCAGGTCGCCGCTCGCGACGATCGCCACGGGGCGCGGACGCAGTGCATGGATCGCCTGCATCACCTGACGCAGACGCTGTTCATTTCGCCGCTGGTTCAGCGGATCCCTCTCCGTTGTCACGTGGAGGTCGGTGATCTGCGCGATCGTCAACAAATGGCCGCCTCCCCAAGCAGCGTGGGAACCCCGTCTAGATACGCGAGCTCAGCGGCGACGGATGACCAAGTTGCGAATTTCCGTCATGTCCTCCGTCGCGAAGCGTACGCCTTCGCGGCCCAACCCGGAATCCTTGACCCCCCCCCATAGGGCATATTGTCCACACGGTAGCCGGGCACGTCGCCGATTGCGACACCTCCCACGTCCAGGTGGCGCGTGAAAACATCGGTCTGTAGACCAAACTTGGAGTCGTTCACCTCGTCGAGCGCATCTTTGAAGTTTGTGAACTTCGACAGGATGGCGTTGCCTGGCGTCGCGTCGTCAGCCCGGCGTCCAAGCTTCAGCGCGACTTCTCATCGCTTCCGGCCAGCGGAGAGTCCGCAGGGGTGGTTGGCCTGGCTTCGGCGTGGCGGCGCCTGGCGCGTGGAAGCTGTGGCAGGTGGTGCAGTCGGCGTCGTCGGCGGCCGCGATCTGGGCGGTGGTCCTGCCGTGGCATGTGCCGCACTTGGTCAGGTCGGGGATCAGCACGTCTTCGGATTTGTCTGAGGCCTGGGCCCGATGGCAATCGGCGCACGCGAAGCCGCCCGTCTTCGATCGACCGGGGCCGCCGTGCTCGGGGACCGCGTGGTTGAAGCCGCCGCGGGGCAGGTACCTGTCCGCCAGCTTCGTCGGCGCCAGCCGCACGGTGTCGCCCGACCAGCTGATGGTGTGGCAATCATAGCAGGCGCCGCCTCGCGAGAAGGTCGCCCGATAGGCGGTGGCCCCGCTCGCGGCGAACGCGCCCGGTCCGATGCGATCCGAACCGCCAGGCGCTGGAAGCGCGCCGCCCGCCAGGGTGGCGATCGCCTTGCTCACGTCCCCGTGCGGCAGGTTGCGGAGTTCGCCGCCAACGCGGGCGAAGGCCAGGCTGTGGCAATCGCCGCAATCGCGCTCCATCTCGATCGGCAGGAAACCGCCGCCTGTCGCGTCGCGGCGGTGGCACGAGGCGCATTCCAGCGGCGCGCCGTACCCGGCCGGCCTGCCCAGGGCGATCGCCTCGCGCGCCACGCCGCCCATCGGGTCCAGATGCAGGCGGTGCGGGAAGATCAGGCCATTGTGCTCCTGCGGCGCGGTGTCCAGCGCCGCACGCACGAACTTCGGCGCAGGTCCGGCTTGCATCATCACGAGAGGCCGGAACGCGGGATGCTTGCTCCAGTCGGGCGTGTCGATGAGGCCGGTGTTCGGCAGCCGCATCTTCAGCTCGCTGTGGCAGCTCTCGCAGGTCTGGACGACCACGAGCTTCGGCTTGTCGCCCAGCGGCGCGCTGGCCGAGCCGCCCTTGGCCGGGTTGTGCTCGATGTGACAGCTGGCGCAACGATCGGTCGGGTGGTTGAGGGCGCGCTGCACCAGCACATTGATCTTGCCTCCCATGCCATCCGGCAGCGGCGCAGCCTTGATCAGCTCGGCGTGCGGCGCATGTTCCGAGATCAGCCGCGGTTCGAACGGGCTGCCCAGCCGCCGGGCGTCCGCCAGCGCTTTGGGAGCCTTCGCCGCGTCGGCGGTGTGGCAGGTGAGGCAGGCTTCGTCGCGCACGGCGACGAAGGCGTTGGCGTGGCAGGACTTGCAGTCCTTCTCCATGAAGGCGTGAGCCCTGGAGAGTGGCCCGCTGGACCATTGCTCGTCGGGGCGGATCCTCGGGTTGGCCGTGAACAGCACCAAGATCATGGGCACGAGCAGGCAGAGCAGGAAGATGCCAGCCCCCAGCACCCAGGCCATGTTGCGGCGGCCGAACACCTTGGCCTGCAGCGAGAAGATGCCGGGGCTGGCGTGCTGTTCGTCTGCTTCGCGGGTGACGGTGACACCCACGGCGTCGCCGTAACCGGGCGCGAACGCCAGGCGATAGGCGCCGAACGTGACCACTGGGCGGCTCGCGACGTGCAACTCGACGCTCTGAACGGACTTGCCGTCCACCTCGAAGGGCAGGTCGCTGACCGACTCGATGCTGACGCGGCCGGGGCCGGAAAAGCGCATGCGGGCGTGCCGGGGATCGATCGTCAGGTCGGCCAGGACGATGTCGTTGCCGCTCGCCCGCCCGATCGTGGCTTCCGCGCCCTCGAGTTGCCGGTCGCGGACGATGGGGTCGCCGCCTTCGGCCCGTCGCGTGATCAGCTTGAGATGAAATTCCTGAGCCACGAGCTCACCAGTAGGTAAAGACGCTGACGATGTGCGCGGTGAGCGCCGCCAGCAGGGCGAAGGTGGCCGGGATGTGCACGAACAGCCATCCCTCGAGGAAGGCGGTGATCTGCATCTGGCGGCGGGCCAGGCCGAGGACGTCGGATTTCTGCTCCAGGACGATCGCGATCTTCGCCAGCGCGTCGGCCTGCCGCGGCTCGGCCGGGGCGGGCAGGGCTGCCAGGCGATGCCGCGCGCGACGGGTGGCGCAGTCTCCGTAGGCCCCGGTCAGGCGCCGCCAGAAGCTGCCGCCAAGCTCCGTCTCCTCCAGCGAGAGCCGCGCGACCTGGGCGCCCTCGCGATCCAGGGGAAGGGCAAGGTCATGGAGTTGCCGGTCCAGGCTCTGCAGCGCCTCGAGCATCTGCTTGCGAGTGGTCTCGCCCCGGTTGCCGTGCAGGCGCTGGGGCAAGGTGGCGTAGGCCCAGATTCCCAGCACGCCCGATGCAATCACCAGCATCATCAGCCCATAGGCCAGGGTGTGGACGTTCCAGCCGAACTGGAAGCCGGTGTGCAGGGTCGCGAGCACGATCAGCGAGAGGCCGAGATAGACGTGCGCCGACACCCAGGCCTTCAGCGAATAGTGGCCGGCCGTGATCACCCGTTTGCGGATGCCCAGGCAGGCCAGCCAGACGATCAGGCCCGCGCTCATCGTTCCCAGCAGGTAGCCCAGCCAGCTGCCGCCGCCGGGCGCCTCGGCGAGACGGACGGCCACGAAGAAGTAGACGGCTATGACGACGAGGCAGACCAGCGCGGCGATCTGCGCCCAGCGGAACCCCTTGTGACGCAGGAAACCCTCATGGGTCCGCTGCCTCACCCGCTCGGTATGGTGCCCCCCCGCCTGTGTCACGTGTTACCCGGCCGCCCGATCGACACGCGCGACGGACAGGAAGGCGTCGGGCGAGACCCGGATGGCGGCGCCTGTCGGGCATGCGCGGACACAGGCCGGTCCGCCCGCCTTGCCCGAGCACATGTCGCACTTGATCGCCAGCTTCGGCGCCTCTGCGGCCGCACTGCTCTTGGCCGCCTTCTTCCGCCATTCGTAGTCAGGCTGGCCGGGGCCGGGGCCCTTGCCGAACAGCATCCAGGAGAACAGGCTGGGCTTGGGCGGCGGCGGCCTTTCCATCTGGATCACGCCGTAGGGGCAGGCGCGCTGGCAGTTGCCGCAGCCGATGCACGTGTCCGAGATGAACACCTCGCCGTCGGGCCCGCGCCGAATGGCGTTCGGGGGGCAGTCGCTCATGCAGTGCGGATGCTCGCAGTGGCGGCATGAGGTCGGCACGTGGATGTTCGCGAAGGTGGTTCCGGCCTCCCGGTTCAGGCGGCTGATTCCGTCGTGGCTGTCGGCGCAGGCCTTCTCGCAGTTGTCGCAGCCGACACACAGGCTCTCGTCGATCAAGAGCACGTCGGTCGCCTCGCCGATCCCCTGCTTGATCAGGAAGTTGGCGACGGCGGAGTACATCTCGACGGCGCCGCCGAACTCTTCCTTCTGTTCTTCGATGAAGGCGTTGATCTCGCGACGCGCGCGCATCTCGTCGTACATGCGCTTGGCCAGCTCGGGCTTGCGTATCAGCAGCCGGCGGAACGGGTCGGCGGGCAACTTCACGACGGTCGAGCGGATCGCCGCCTTCACGGTGGCGACGCGGGGGGCGCGCTCGATCATCGCCATCTCGCCCGAATAGGATCCGGCGGGGACGTAGGACATGAACACGGGCTTCCCACCCAGGTTCTTCTCCACGATCATCGAGCCCGAGCGGATGATGTAGAGGTCGTCCGAGATGTCGCCCTCGTTGATGATGGCCTGGCCAGGCCTGACGTCCATCACCACGGCGCCCGCCAGCACCTCCCGGATGTCGGATGGCGTGAGGCCCGATTTGAAGATCTGCAGGACCTGCCGCTCGCTGGTGATCCGGTTCACCGTGTCGCGGGCCTCCGGCACCTGGGCCATCAGCTTCAGGGCCGCCATCCGCGGGATCTCGATGCAGATCGTGGGCTCCGCGGCGCGGATCGTGGCCCCGCGCTTGCGCCCGGAGATCAGGCCGACCTCGCCGAAGATGGAGCCTTCCCCGATCGGCACGGCGTTGCCGGGGTTCGACGGATCGACCTCGACGTTCACGGACCCTTCGGCGATCCCGAACAGGGAAGACCCCTGGTCGTTACGAATGCAGATCGCCTCTCCCGATTGGTAGGCGCGGACCTCGGAGTCGAGCAGGAACTCGCGCATCTGCAGGGGCGAGAGGCCGTTCAGGATCTCGACCCGGCTGCGCAGGAATTCCAGCCACTCCGCGACGCTGCGGCGACCGGGCAGACCCTGCAGCCTGTCCTTCAGCAGCGGTTCGTCGGCGGGCTCCAGATCGGCCACGCCACTGATGAATTCCACGACGTCGAAGCCCTGGTTCATGCAGTGCTTGATCAGCGGATAGCCGGCCAGGGCGCCGATTACATAGATCCCGGGCTTGGTGGTCTCGAAGGTCGGCGAGAGGGCGGGGAACGCCGAGGGTGAATCGCTGGCGAAGGCGACCCCGCAGCTCTCGATGAACTTCCGCGGCGGAGAGGCGCCCATGCGAGCGATGATCCGGTCGCATTTGTAGCGCGACGACCCCTGGGGGGTGTCGACTGTGATCCAGCCGGGCTCGACCACGGCCGGCGAGGTCTCGGTCATGATAGTCACGCGCCCTGCGTCCCGGGCCGCCATGAGGTTGTCCACGTTGGCCTTCTTGGCCCGTGCGAAGTCGGCGGAGCGGTTCAGTATGGTGACCTTGTTGGCCTGGGCCGGGTCGGCGGCCAGGCCAAGGGCGTTCTCAATGCCCGCGTCGCCGGAACCCACGACGAAGATGTGCTCGTCCGTATATTCGCCCGGGTCGTCGAGCTGGTGCTGGACATGGGGAAGGGCGGCGCCGTCGCAGCGCATCAGGTTTGGGTTGCCCTGAGTGCCGATGGCCAGGACGATGTTCTCTGCCTGGATCTGCCCGCCGGTCGCGAGCTGGATCGTAAAGGCGCCCTTCTCACCGGTTATGGCCTTGGCGTCGGCGTTGAAGCGGACATTCACGCCGGCGGCGCTCACGTCCGCGTTCCACTGGCCCAGGATCTTCTCGCGCTTGCCGGCGTCGAACTCGCAATCGGCGCGCAGCACCAGCACCGACGGCGTCGCCATCACGTGCTTGCCCTTCTGGTAGCGGAAGATGGTGTCCGACAGGTGGCCGGTCTTTTCGAGAAGGACGTGGCTGATGCCTTTCTTCGCGGCGTGTGCGGCCGCGCTCATCCCGGCGGGACCCGATCCGACGATCGCGATCTTATAGACTTCCGCCATCACACAACGCCCTCAGCGGCTTCAGGCCGCCGCCCACTAAGCCTTCAAGGTGCTCCCCAGCACTGTAACATTCCCGAGCGACGCCGAACGCGCTACCACGCGCCGCAGGTCCCAGGGGAGCACAAAGTCCATGTTGGCGGAAATGGGCCAGTTCGCGCTGATCCTCGCCTTGCTGCTGGCGATCGTCCAGTCGGGAGCGCCGCTGTGGGGCGCCCACCGGGGCGACGGCGTGCTGATGGCGGTCGGCCGCCAGGCGGCGCTGCTGCAGGGCCTTTTCGTCTGCCTGGCGTTCGGTTGCCTGGCCTGGTCCTACGTCACCTGCGACTTCTCTGTGGCTCTGGTCGCACAGCACAGCCACACGACCCAGCCGCTGCCCTACCGGTTCGCCGCCACCTGGGGCAGCCACGAGGGCTCGATGCTGCTCTGGGTGCTGATCCTGGCCATCTACGGGGCGGGGGTCGCGGTGTTCGGCGGTACGCTGCGCGAGACGCTGCAGGCGCGGGTCCTGGGCGTGCAGGGGGTGATCGGCGCGGCGTTCCTCGGTTTCCTGCTCTTCACCTCCAACCCATTCCTGCGCCTGTCGCCGGCGCCCATCGAGGGCACGGAGCTCAATCCGCTGCTGCAGGACCCCGGCCTCGTGTTCCACCCGCCGCTGCTCTACCTGGGTTACGTCGGCTTCTCGGTGGCCTTCTGCTTTGCGGTGGCCGCGCTCGTCGAGGGCCGGGTCGACGCCGCATGGGCCCGCTGGGTGCGGCCCTGGGTGCTGGCCGCCTGGATCCCGCTCACCGCCGGCATCACCCTGGGCAGCGCCTGGGCCTACTATGAGCTGGGCTGGGGCGGGTGGTGGTTCTGGGACCCGGTGGAGAACGCCTCGCTGATGCCGTGGCTGCTGGGCACGGCGCTGCTGCATTCGGCGCTGGTGCTGGAGCGGCGCGGCGCCCTGGCCAGCTGGACCGTCCTGCTGGCGATCCTGACCTTCTCGCTCAGCCTGGTCGGCACCTTCCTGGTCCGCTCCGGGATCCTGACCAGCGTCCACACCTTCGCGGTGGACCCCAGGCGCGGCGTCTACATCCTGGGCATCCTGGCGGTGACCACCGGGCTGTCGCTGGCGCTCTACGCCTGGCGTGCGCCAGCGTTCCGGTCCGGTGCGCTGTTCCAGCCGTTGTCGCGGGAAGGGGGAGTCACGCTCAACAACCTGTTCCTGACGGCGCTCACCGCCACGGTTTTCCTGGGCACCTTCAGCCCGGTGTTCATCGAGATGGTCAACGGCGACAAGATCTCGGTCGGGCCACCCTACTACGCCAAGACCTTCGCCCCGCTCGCCATCCCGCTGCTGGCGCTCGTGGTCATTGGCCCGATGCTCAACTGGAAGCGTGACGAGCTTGCCAAGGCGCTCGCCCGCGTCCGCGTGCCGGCCCTGGTCGCGGGTCTGGTGCTGCTGGCGGCCCTGCCGTTCGGGGGTCTGAAGGGCGTGGCGACGGCAGGCGGCCTGGGGTTGGCATCG
>DASVNS010000251.1:0-9358 GCA_036383735.1 Phenylobacterium sp.
GACGCCCTCGCGCAGCGCACGCCGATCCTCCTCGGTCGAGAGATAGTTCGCGGTGATCGCGGGATCGTCCAAGGGGTTCGCCGAGCGCAGGCCGATCCGCCCGCGGCTCTCGGGCCGCAGCTGGCAGATGTGGAAGGTGAAGCCGTCCTTGGCCGGCTGGACCTTTCCGTGGTTCTGCAGGATGGCCACCACCCCGTGGATCTGCAGATCCGGCCGGTCCAGATCAGGCCGCGAACGCAGGAAGGCGCCCGATTCCAGAAACTGCGATCGTCCGATCCCCTTGCGGAACAGCATGTACGACAGGCCGACGCCCAGGGTTTTGATCAGCCCCTTGCGCAGGGAATAAAGCGTAATGGGCTGTGGACATTCCCACGACATGCAGATGTCCAGGTGGTCCTGCAGGTTGGCGCCCACGCCCTTCAGCTCATGCACCACCGGGATGCCGTGCCGGTTCAGCTCGTCGGGATCGCCGATGCCCGAAAGCTGAAGAATCTGCGGCGACTGCACCGCGCCGGCGGAGAGCAGCACTTCGGCATTGGCGTGGATCACGCGCCGGGCGCCCTTCGCCTCCTGGATCTCGACGCCGGTCGCGCGGCCGTTCTCGACCACGATCTTCGTCGTTCGGGCGCCGGTCAGGGTCGTCAGATTGGGGCGGTTCAGGACGGGGTGCAAATAGCCCCGCGCGGCGCTCCAACGCTCGCCGTCATGGATCGTAAGCTGGTACGGACCCCAGCCTTCCTGCTGGAAACCGTTGAAGTCCTTGGTCAGCGGGTGCCCCGCCTGGCCGCCCGCCTGGATCATCGCCTTGAAGATCGGGTTCGGGTCGGCGGCCTTCGACACCTTCAGGGGGCCATCCCCACCGTGCCAGGCGTCGCCACCGCCCTCGAGGCTCTCCGAGCGCTTGAAGTAGGGCAGCACGTCGGCATAGCCCCAGCCACCCAAGCCCATCTGCCGCCACTGGTCGTAGTCGCGCGCGTGGCCGCGGATGTAGATCATGCCGTTGATGGACGACGAGCCACCCCAGCCCTTGCCGCGCGGCCACCACAGTTTCCGGTCATCCAGATTCGACTCGGCGTCGGTCCAGAAGCCCCAGTTGTAGGTCCCTCGCGTCTGGATCAGCGTGCCGACGCCGGCCGGCATCTTGATCATCAGCGACGTGTCCTTGCCGCCGGCTTCCAGCAGCAGGACCGTCTTCGTCCCGTCTTCGGTCAGTCGGTTCGCAAGCACGCAGCCGGCCGAGCCCGCGCCGATAACAATATAGTCGTAGCGGTCCACCGGGTGCATTCCTCGCTCAGATTCACTCGCCGTCATCTCGCAAAGCCGACGAGGCTAGACAAGACGCCCGGAGCCTAAAAATGACGCCTTCGCCACGATTTGGCGGAAGGCGCCCACCGTGTGCGCCCTGCTCGGCGGAGGGGTCGCTCAGCGCCCCTTCCATTGCGGCGCACGTTTCTCGGAAAAGGCCAGTGGGCCTTCCTTGAAGTCCTCGGAGGCGTAGAGCGCGGCCACTGCGGCGTACTTGTTCTGGCCGTCGAGCGCCGCCTCCAGGCTGGGCTCGTCCAGGCCTTGGTAGACGGCCTGTTTCGAGGCGCGGATCGACATCGGCCCGAGTTCGCAGATCGACTTGGCCAGCTCGTTCGCCGTTCGCATCAGGTCCTGCGGCGCGGTCACCTCATGAACGAAACCAAGCTCCTTGCCCTCGGCGGCTGACACGCGGCGGGCGGTGAGGATCATGCCCATGGCGCGCTTGACGCCGATCGCCCGCGGCAGCCGGTGCAGCCCGCCGGCAAGCGCGGCCAGCCCGACGCGCGGCTCGGGTAGCGAGAACACCGCCGCCTCGGACGCGACGATGATGTCGCATGCCAGCGCGATCTCGAACCCGCCGCCCATGGCCACGCCGTTCACGGCCGCGATCAGCGGCTTGGCCAGGTCAAACCGCGACGTAAGCCCGGCGAACCCCGACGCAGGCATTTTCATCGCCCCGCCGCCGGCCTGGTGCTTCAGGTCGTTGCCGGCCGAGAACGCCCGATCCCCCGCCCCGGTGACGATGCCCACCCACTGTTCGGGATCGGCGGCGAAGCCGTCCAGCGCCTCGTGCAGTTCGAAGTGCGCCGGCGAATGCATGGCATTCATCACCTCCGGCCGGTTCAGCGTGAAGGTGGTAATCGGACCGTGGCGGTCCACCTTGATGAATTCGTAGGCCATCGTTTGCTCCCGTTTGCCCGGACCGTTGGAGGGCGACGCCAGGGACGTCAAGAGACGAGCTGCAGCTCGCGCCTGTAGCGCTTCCAGTTGTCGACGTAGTGCCGGGCGCCGCCCGCGATCACCATGGCCTGCTCAGGCGAGATCTCGCGCACCACCTTGCCCGGGGCGCCCATCACCAACGAATTGTCCGGGATCTCCCTGCCCTCGGTGATCAGGCAGTTGGCGCCTATGAGGCAGTTCCGCCCGATCTTCGCGCCGTTCAGGACAATCGACCCGATCCCCACCAGGGAGTTGTCGCCGATCGTGCAGCCGTGGAGCATCACGAGGTGGCCGACCGTCACATTCGCGCCCAACGTCAGGGGCGAGCCGGTGTCGGTGTGCAGGACGCTGCCGTCCTGGACGTTGGAGCCCTCGCCGATGACGATGGGGTCGTTGTCGCCGCGAAGTGTCGCACCCCACCAGACCGAGGCGTTTTTCTTTAGAATCACGCGCCCCATAACGGCGGCCGTGGGAGCGATCCAGTATTCGTCATCAGACGGTAGCTCAGGTGTCACATTGCCCAAGTTGTAGACACTCAAAGTCTCACCTCACTTCTTGCCACGCGGGGCTGTTTAACGACTCGGAAAGGACGTTAGGATGATTGTAGTCGTGCGATTCGAGGGGGCGAAAGCCTTCGAGGGCCGCCGCGGAGGTTTCTGCCTCCGTGTTCTCGCGCTGGACGGGGTGGATGGCGCTGGGTCTGTTGTTCCACCGGGCAGTTGCGCCCGGATCCGCAGATGGTGAAGGGCCTCCCGGCCGTTGCTTGGGGCGCCCCGCATTCCGCCGCATCGTTGTCTTCCATTTTTTCGAAGGGCGCTCCCATCCGGGACGCCCTTTTTTCTTGCCCCCTGAGGAGGCCTTATGACCAAGCGGGCTCTGAAGCGACAAGTGCGCGAAGGCGCATTCGACGTCGGTCAATTCCAGGGGGACGATAAAATTCGCAGGCTCCCGGTGGACCGGGGCTGGTCGCCGCTGCAGCATCACAACGACGATCGCGAACAGGCCTACCTCAAGACGATCAAGGCCAAGTCCCCTGGCCAACAGGCGCTGCTCGACGCGGTCGATGCGAAGAACCTGGTCCTTGCGCTGGGCCCGGCCGGAACCGGCAAAACCTACCTCGCCATCGCCAAGGCCGTAGAGGCCCTGGAAAGCGGCAGCGTCGGGCGGATCGTGCTGTCGCGTCCGGCCGTGGAAGCTGGTGAGTCGATCGGCTTCCTGCCGGGCGACGCCGAGGACAAGCTCGCCCCCTATCTGCGGCCGCTTTACGACGCCTTGTCGGACCGGCTCTCGATGAAGCGGGTCCGGGCCTTGATGGCCGAGGGGGCAATCGAGATCGCGCCGGTGGGTTTCATGCGCGGCCGCACCCTGAACAACGCCTTCGTGGTGATCGACGAGGCGCAGAACTGCACCTACGTGCAACTGAAGATGCTGCTGACGCGCCTGGGGTGGCATTCGACGATGGTCGTCACCGGCGACCCCGATCAGTCGGACCTGCTGCCGGAATTCTCCGGTCTCGCCACGGTGGCCAACAAGTTGGAAGAGGTCGGCAATATCTCGGTGGTGCGCCTGCACGACCGCGACATCGTACGCCACCCGCTGGTCGCCGAGATGCTGGGCGTCCTGTAGGCGGCCTCGCTCTCTAAGCGCGAACTGATCGCGAAGCGCGCGCTGAACCCCAGGGCGCGCTTCGCATCGGTGCAGATCGGTTGCCTTGAGGGCGTCCTTGTCGCCGAGGCACGCCGCCCTAAAGCCGCCCCTCGGCGATCAGGCCGACCAGGGCGTCATTGACCTGGGTCTGCCACCCCTTGCCCTTGGCTCGGAGGTGCTCGACCACATCGGCATCCAGGCGCAGGCTGACGGGTTCCTTGGTCGTCTCGGCCTTCGGGCGGCCACGACGAGCCTTCGCCATGAAGGCCTCGCCCATCACTTCGGCAGCCGGGCGGGCGCGAGCGAACATCTCGTCCGTCCATTCCGGGTTTTCATGGTCGATCATTTCGGGATCGGGCGTCTTAACCATAGGTCTTCACCTCTCTCGCGTTAGCCTTGCGGAAGCTGATCACCCGGATGCCCTTCGCGGTCGGCGTGAAGACGACGGCATGAACGCGGTCGCTGATCAGGCCAAGGGCGAAGAAGCGGGGCTCGGGGTAGGCGAACCGGATGTCTTCGACAACAAGGGCAGTGGTCCAATCGAAGCCGGCGACCAGAGCGAAGGACAGGCCGCGGTCGGCCTCGTTCCTGGCGCTCTTGGCCGGGTCGAACTCGATTTCCATAAATTATCGTATATACGAAAAATTGGAAAGCCCCAAGCTTTTTTGTATAACTTGAAAGAGAGCTTAGTCGCCAAGCTGGTGGAGTTGGGCTTGGGCGGCAATAGCCGCACGTCTTCGGCGTCTTCGGGACCAACAGCCGGAGAAGAGACGATTTCGCCGTCTGAGTGGCGGAGCGAGATGAACGCTCGGAAGCCTGCCTAGGAATAGCCTCGCTCCATCCCTATGGTGCGCGCTTCATTCTTGCCGACCAGGTTGCTTCTGATGAAATTTCTTGCCGCCGTCGCTGCCGCTGTCCTAGCGACCGCCGCCCCTGCCCTCGCCGTGGCGGCGGCGCCGACGAAGCCCGCGGCCGCCAAGCGGATCGTGCTCCCCACCGACGTGCGGCCGGACCGCTACGATATCTACGTGGCGCCCGACGCGGCCAACCTGAAGTTCACCGGCAAGGCGAAGATCGACCTCACGATCGTGCGCTCAACCGATCGCATCGTGCTCAACGCCGCCGACCTGGTCTTCGGGAGGGTGAGCCTTTCCGGCCAGTCGGCCGCGCCGAAGATCGTCCTCGATGCCGAGCAGCAGACCGCCGCCTTTGTGTTCCCCAGAGCCCTGGCGACCGGCAAGCACACGCTCTCGATCGACTATACGGGCAAGATCTACCAGCAGGCCTCCGGCCTGTTCGCCCTGGACTACGAGGACGCGAACGGGACCCGGCATCGGGCGCTGTTCACCCAGTTCGAGAACTCGGACGCCCGCCGCTTCGCGCCGATGTGGGACGAACCGGGGGTCAAGGCGGTGTTCTCGCTGACCCTCGACGCGCCGCGTGGCCAGATGGCAGTGTCGAACATGCCCGTGGCGAATGCGCCATCCGCCGACGGCGACCATCGCCGCGTCCGCTTCGCCGACAGCCCGAAGATGAGTTCGTACCTGCTGTTCATGGCGCTGGGCGATTTCGAGCGGATCCACCGGCAGGTGGGCAAGACCGACGTCGGGGTCATCGTCCGCAAAGGCGATGCGGCCAAGGGTGAGTTCGCCCTCGACGCCGCCGCCAAGCTGCTGCCCTACTACGACGCGTGGTTCGGCACGCCCTATCCGCTCCCGAAGCTGGATCTCGTGGCCGGACCGGGCAACAGCCAGTTCTTCGCCGCCATGGAGAACTGGGGCGCGATCTTCTATTTCGACTACGCCCTGCTCATCGACCCGAAGCTGTCGACCGAGGCCGACAAACAGAATGTGTTCATCGTGGTCGCCCACGAGATGGCCCACCAGTGGTTCGGCGACCTGGTCACCATGGCCTGGTGGGACGATCTCTGGCTGAACGAGGGCTTCGCCTCATGGATGGAGAACAAGGCCACCGATCACTTCCATCCTGAGTGGAAGGTCTGGCTGTCCACCCAGGAAGGCCAGCAGAGCGCCATGCGGCTGGACAGTCGCGCAGGTTCCCACCCGGTGATCGCCGAGATCCCCGACGTCTTCGCCGCCGCGAACGCGTTCGACGCCATCACCTATCAAAAGGGTCAGGCGGCGATCCGCATGCTGGAGACCTATGTGGGCGAGGACGCTTTCAGGACGGGCGTGCGCGCCTATGTCCGCGACCACGCCTATCGCAACGCGGTCAGCGACGACCTGTGGAGCGCGCTGGACAAGGCGGCGCCGGGCAAGCGCGTGGTCGACGTGGCGCATGATTTCCTGCTGCAGCCGGGCGTGCCGCTGATCCGGGCCGAAGCGGTCGCGGGCGGCGTGTCGCTTGAGCAGGAGCGGTTCGGTGTCGATGAGAGCCAGCGCAGGCCCCAGTCATGGCGCACGCCGGTGAACGTCGAAGCCGCCAATGGCCGCTGGCTCGAGGTGGTCAGCGCGGCCGCCCCGAAGACCGTGCCGGCCGCGGCTCCGGCGGTGATCAACGCGGGCCAGACCGGCTATTTCCGCAGCGCCTACTCTCCGGAACTCTGGGCCAAGCTCGCGCCGAGCTTCGCAGGTCTTTCCTCGGCCGATCAACTGGGCCTGCTGTATGACAGCCGCGCCCTCGGCGAGGCGGGCCTCGCGCCGATGAGCGACTTCCTGGCCCTGGCCAAGAATGCCCCGGCCGACGCCGATCCGGTGGTCCTGGACGCCCTCTCCAGCCAACTGGCCGCCCTGGACAACCTGTACGGCGGCCGCGATGGCCAGGCGGCCTATCGCGTCTTCGCCCGCGCCCGCCTGGTCCCCGTCGCAGCCCGGCTGGGCTGGGACGCGACGCCCGGGGAAAGCGACAATACCGCCGTCACGCGGCGCAACGTTCTGAGCCAGCTCGGCCATCTCGGTGACGCCGCGACGATCGCCGAAGCGCGCCGCCGCTTCGACGTCTGGCTCAAGGATCCCTCGACCCTGACCGGCGCCGCCCGTCGCACGGTGCTGTCGATCGTGGCGGCCAACGCCGATGACGCCGCATGGGAGGCGATCCACGCGCAGGCCAAGGCGTCGAAGGACCCCACCGACCGGGCCCGCCTCTACGGCTACCTCGGCGCCAGCAACAATCCAGCGCTGGCTGACCGGACCTTGGCGCTGGCGCTGAGCGGAGAACCCCGCCCGACGGAGGCGCCGGGCATCATCGCCTCGGTGGCCAAGCCCTTCCCGGACAAGGCCTACGACTTCGCCATGGCAAATCGCGAGAAGCTCGAATCGTTCCTCGAGCCCACCAGCCGCATCTCGTACTTCACGGGGCTGGCGACCGGATCGCGCGACCCGGCGATGCTGGGGAAGCTGGCGGAGCTCAAGGCCACGATCCCGGCTTCCACCCGCGGTGAGGTCGAGAAGGCCGAGGCGGCGGTGCGTTATCGGCTGAGCGTCATCGACGCCCGTGTGCCGGAGATGGACCGGTGGCTGAGTGCCAACGCGGACTAGGCGGTTGGGCTCCTGAGCCGTTCGGATTCAGCCGGCGGCGTAAACCTGTGGACGAAGCGGCCGGATCCGCACCGCAAGACCTGGGCTCACGCCCGGCGGCAGACTGGGACCATGGGCTTGCAGTTCCATCGGCGCGCCCTCGACCTGGCAGTCGATACGGACGTCGGGACCACGCTGCGCCACGCCGCGAACCTCGGCCATCAAGCCCTGGCCGTCGGCGGGGGCGAAGGCCACTTCGTCCGGACGGAAGAACACCTCGACGGCGCCCTGCGGCGCGCCCGCCGGCGCATCGCTTTCCCAGTCGGCGACCCGCAACCGCCCGCCCTGGACGACGCCCGGCAAGCGACAGGCCTGGCCCAGAAAATCGAACACGAACGGGGTGGCCGGATGTTCGTAGACTTCGTTGGGCTTGCCCAACTGAATCAGCTGCCCGTCCTTCAGGATCGCGACGCGGTCGGCGAGATCCAGCGCCTCTTCCTGGTCGTGGGTGACGAAAACCGTGGTCACGCCGGCGCGGTCGTGAAGTTCGCGCAGCCAGCGGCGAAGTTCGCGGCGGACCTGGGCGTCCAAAGCGCCGAAGGGCTCGTCCAGCAGCAGCATCTTGGGCTCGATGGCGAGCGCCCGGGCGAGCGCCACGCGCTGCCGTTGGCCGCCGGAAAGCTGCGACGGGAACCGCTTGTCGAGGCCCTCAAGCTGGACCAGCTGCAGCAGGTGCGCGACTCGGTCGGCGATCTCGGACTTGCTGGGCTTGTCGGAACGCTTCCGGACGGTCAGCCCGAACGCGATATTCTGGGCGACGGTCATGTGCCGGAAAAGGGCGTAGTGCTGGAACACCATCCCCACCTTGCGGCTGCGCACCGGCAGGGAAAGGAAGTCCTCGCCCGCGAATCGCACCTCGCCGGCGTCGGGCTGTTCCAGCCCGGCCAGCACGCGCAGAAGCGTGGTTTTGCCGGAGCCGGACGGCCCCAGCAGCGCCAGGAACTCCTTGTCCTTGGCCTGAAGCGATACGTCCTTCAGGGCCGGAAAACGGCCGAAGGCTTTCGAGACCCCTTTGATTTCAAGGGCGTTCGCGGAGTTAGTGTCGTCGACTTGCCGAAAGTTCACCGGAATGACGCCATTCGAGGATGGTCTTGATGACCAGGGTGACGAGCCCGAGGCTGGCCAGGATTGAGGCCGCCGCGAAGGCGCCGACGAATTCGTAGTCATTGTAGAGCACCTCGACGTGGAGCGGCAAAGTGGTGGTTAAGCCACGAACACTGCCGGAGACGACGGAGACCGCGCCAAATTCACCCATGGCGCGGGCGTTGCAGAGAAGGACGCCGTACAGCAGCGCCCATTTGATATTGGGGAGGGTCACCCGCCAGAAGGTGGTGAACCCCCCTGCCCCGAGGGTCAAGGCGGCGGCTTCCTCGTCCGCGCCCTGGTCCTGCATCAGCGGGATCAGCTCGCGGGCGACGAATGGCAGGGTGACCAGGACGGTGGCGAGCACGAGGCCGCTGGTGGCGAAGATGATCTTGACGTCGTGGTCCATCAGCCATTCGCCGAACCACCCCTGGGCGCCGAACAGCAGCACCCACACCAGGCCCGAGACCACCGGCGACATCGAGAACGGCAGGTCGATGAAGGTGACCAGCAGGCTCTTGCCCTTGAACTCGAAGCGGGCGATCGCCCAGGCCGCGGCGACGCCGAACAGCGCGTTCAGCGGCACCGCGATGGCGGCCACCGTCAGCGTCAGCCGGATGGCCGAGAGGGCGTCGGGCTGGGTCAGCGGCTCGATATAGGCCGTGACACCCTTGGCGAACGCCTGCTGGAAGACCACGCCCAGCGGCAGGACGATCAGCCCGCCGAGCACCGCAACGGTCAGGGCGATGAAAACGGACGCGAGGCCCGGCAGCCGCAAGCTGGTGCTCATACGCGCCCCCGCCGGGCGAGGAAGAGTTGCACCCCGTTCACCGCCAGCAGGGCGCCGA
>DASVNS010000252.1:0-2923 GCA_036383735.1 Phenylobacterium sp.
GCTGAAGGGGCTGGGCGGCCTGGTGATCCTCGATCTCGTGGGGCGAGGCCACGATGGCGCGGCCCTGCTGTCCGCCGCCCGATTGGCGTTCGCGCCGGACAATCCAGGCGTTGCGATTGGCCCCGTGGGGCGTTTCGGCACAATGGAACTTTCGATCCCGCGCCGGACCCGGCCGCTTTCCGACAGTCTCCAGCAAGCGGGCGGCGCCTTGACCGACCGCACGCTGGCGCAGCGGCTGGTCCGCCGGCTCGAGTCGGAGGCCGAGGCTCAGCCCGGATCGCGGATCGTCGCCGTCTGCGCCCCGGCGCTCAGCCGGGCGGTCGAGCGCCTTGTCCCGACCCTCGCCGATCGCTTCGGAGCCCGCTTCTCGGTCACTGTCGACCCGGCGCGCCAGCGCGACCGTTTCGAGGTCTCGGCCGCATGAGCGCCAAATGCCCCATCTGCGGCAAGCCGGCGGCGCCGGAGTACCGCCCCTTCTGCTCGCGCCGATGCGCGGACGTCGATCTGCAGCGGTGGCTGACCGGCGCCTACGCGGTTCCTGCCGAAGACGACGAGGGCGGGCCAACCGAGGATTCGGGCGAAGATTGAGCCGGCGAAAAATCGCCGCAGCGGCTCGCTGGACTTAAGCCGACGCCTCTTTTATAGACGCGGCTCCCGCGAGGCGGGGGCCTAGGCCTGGGTAGCTCAGTTGGTAGAGCAGCGGATTGAAAATCCGCGTGTCGGTGGTTCGAATCCGCCCCCAGGCACCACCTTTCCCCCGACCGATCACGTTCCCACCGATGCGGCCTGACAGGATCGACGGATCCCGGGCGATTCCGTCTTTTGATCCGCTTGCGGTCGTCGCGGCGAAAGCGGGTGGCGCGCAAGAAATGACCAACCTCACTTTCTCCAATTTGCTGCGATGCAGCAAGCGGCGAGGCGGAGCCGTGGTGAATCCTCGGGCGGGAGACGCTTGCTGTGTGTGCAGCGCACAATCGCTTTGGCGGCGCCAACAATTTGACGCTGCAGGGAAAGCTTCTGCCCCTTGACGCCTCGACGAGGGGTTGCCAAAGGGTCCGGGCCGCTCGTCTAGAAAGCGGTGAGACTTTGGGGTTCCCTCGCGGGACTTCAAGGCCGTCCGCATCTTCGAAACGCCAATCCCGGCCAAGAGGCGGGAGTAGCGCTTCGGGTCGGGCGCAGCGACAGCGCCTCTGGTGTGCCCGGACCGCGATTGCGGGCTGGGTCCCCGGGCTTGTTTCAACTAGGGTGGAGACGCTCTCGCGCGACGACCCTCCGGCCAATCGTGCTAGACCAACCAGGAACTGGCGACAGATGTTCGACAAAAAACTGAAGACCACTTTTTCCGCTCTCCTCGGCGCCGCTGCGCTGATGACGAGCGCGTCGGCGTTCGCTCAGGAGGCCGCTACCCCGGCCGCGCCCGCCGACGCCGCTGCGGCTCCCGCCGCGACCCCGGCCGCGGCGCCTGCCGCTCCGGAATCGGCCGATCCGCCGACCATGAAGGGCGCGGGCAAGCTGAACGTCGGCACCATGTTCATGGACGCCGACCCCGTCGTGAAGGTGATCATGATCGGCCTGGGTCTCGCTTCGGTGCTGAGCTGGACCATCCTGGTGACCAAGATCCTCGAGTTCCGCTCGCTCAATAAGGTCTCGGACGGCTTCGTGGAGTCCTTCCGCGGCGCCAAGTCGATCAACGACATGAGCCGCATCGCCCTTGCCGAAGAATTCGACGGCAACCCGCTGGCCGACATGGCCGCCGCGGCCGCGCAGGAGATCGAGCTCAGTCGTCAGGCTGGCCTCCAGGTCGCCGGCGAGCACCGCGACACCACCATCGACCGTGCGGCCCACGCCGTGAGCGCCGTGCAGGCCTCGCTGGCGCGTCGCCTTTCGGGCGGCATGCAGTACCTGGCCTCGGTCGGCTCCAACGGTCCGTTCATCGGCCTGTTCGGCACCGTCTATGGGATCATGAACTCGTTCATCGGCATCGCGAACACCAACACGACCAACTTGGCCGTCGTGGCGCCCGGCATCGCCGAAGCGCTGCTGGCCACCGGTCTCGGCCTGTTCGCGGCTATCCCCTCGGTTATCTTCTACAACTACTTCCAGACGCGCATCTCCGCCTTCGGGGCTCGCTCGGAAGGCTTCGTGGCCGAGCTGATGAACGCGATCTCGCGGCAGCTCGACAAGGGAGCGTAAGCTAGATGGCCGCCAAGATCTCCAGTTCCGGAGGCGGCCGCTACCAGGAGACCCAGAACGCCGAGATCAATGTCACGCCCTTCGTGGATGTGATGCTCGTCCTTCTGATCATCTTCATGGTGGCCGCGCCCATGGCGGCCGTGACGGTCAAGGTGGCTCTGCCGCCTGCCGTCGCCCCGCCGGGCGTCAATCCGCCTAAGCCGGTCTACATCTCGATCCAGCCGAACGGGAACCTGTTCATCCAGGACTTCCGGACGGACCTTGCGAGCCTCGGCGATGACCTTCGCACCCAGCTGGGTGCGACGCGGAACCCGACGAAGGAGCGCATCTTCATCCGAGCGGACAAAGATGTGCTCTACGGCGACTTCATGGGCGTGATGAACATGCTGCAGGACAACGGGTTCTACAGCGTGGCTCTCGTCGGTGAAGACAACAACTAGGTGGTGACCCATGACTGATGCTCACCACGAAACGTTGGTCCGGCATAACCCGTTCGACGACCCCAAGCCGAAACGCCGGCCCGGAACCATCGTCGCTCTGGCTCTCGCCGTGCTGGTGCACGGGGCGCTCGGCGTCTACCTCTGGAAGACGCGCTTCGAACCGAAGTACAAAGAGTACTCGGACGAGGTGACGGATGTGGCTCTCATCAAGCCCGTTCCGCCCCCGCCGCCGCCGCCGCCCCCGCCGCCGCCGCCGAATACCCCGCCGCCGCCGCCGCCCAAGCTGCAGC
>DASVNS010000253.1:0-7139 GCA_036383735.1 Phenylobacterium sp.
GAGAAGAGATAGCAGCCGATCGGCTTGTTGTTGTCGCGCAGACCCGCCCGGGCCATTTTCATGGCCGAGGAGAGCTGGTCGATGGCGTCGTCCTGGCCATAGACCGCACGCTTCAGGTCGGCCTCGAGTTGCTTCAGCGCCTCGGTGTCGGACTTGGACACCGACTTCGGCGGGATGCGGGCGATCTTGGCGACGACAGCCTCGACCTCCTTCAGGCCGATGATCTTCTTCCGCTTGCCTTCGGCCAGCAGCATCTGGGAGGCGCCGGCTTCGTCGATGATGTCGATCGCCTTGTCGGGCAGCTTGCGGTCGTTGATGTACTTGGCCGACAGCTCCACCGCCGCCTTGATGGCGTCGTTGGTGTAGCGGAGCTTGTGGAACTCCTCGTAGTAGACCTTCAGGCCCTTCAGGATCTTGATCGTGTCGTCGATCGTGGGCTCGTTCACGTCGATCTTCTGGAAGCGCCGGACGAGCGCCCGGTCCTTCTCGAAGTGCTGGCGGAACTCCTTGTAGGTGGTGGAGCCCATGCATCGCAGGGTGCCGGAGGCCAGGGCAGGCTTCAGCAGGTTGGAGGCGTCCATCGCCCCGCCGCTGGTGGCGCCGGCGCCGATCACGGTGTGGATCTCGTCGATGAAGAGCACCGCGTCCGGGTGGTTCTCCAGTTCCTTGACCACCTGCTTCACGCGCTCTTCGAAGTCGCCGCGATAGCGGGTGCCGGCCAGCAGCGCGCCCATGTCGAGCGAGAAGATGGTGGCCTTGGCCAGGACCTCGGGGACCTGCTTGTTGACGATCTTGCGCGCCAGGCCTTCCGCGATGGCGGTCTTGCCGACGCCGGGATCACCGACCAGCAGGGGGTTGTTCTTGGTCCGGCGGCACAGGATCTGGATGCAGCGCTCGACCTCGGCCATCCGCCCGATGAGCGGATCGACCTTACCTTGCTTGGCCTTCTCGTTGAGGTTCACGCAGTAGGCTTCGAGCGCTTCGCCGCCGGTCTTCACCGGTGGCTTGTCCTCGTCCTCCGCGCCCTTGACGGGCTTGGCCTCGGTGGCGCCGGCCTTCTTGGCGATGCCATGCGCGATGTAGTTCACCGCATCGTACCGCGTCATGTCCTGCTCCTGCAGGAAGTAGGCGGCATGGCTCTCGCGTTCGGAGAAGATGGCGACCAGCACGTTCGCCCCGGTAACCTCCTCCCGGCCCGAGGACTGGACGTGGATGACGGCGCGCTGGATCACCCGCTGGAAGCCCGCCGTGGGCTTGGCGTCCTCTCCGTCGTCGACGACCAGGGACCGCAGCTCGTTGTCCACGTAGTTGGTCAGCGTGGTGCGAAGCGCCCCGAGTTCGACGTCGCAGGCGCGCATCACCCCGGCGGCGTCCTCGTCGTCGATCAGGCTGAGGAGCAGATGCTCCAGGGTTGCGTACTCATGCTTGCGCTGATTGGCGTAAGCCACGGCGCGATGCAGGGATTCTTCGAGTTGGCGAGAAAATGAAGGCAAGCGCCTTAGTCCTTCTCCATGGTGCACTGCAGCGGATGTTGATGACGCCGCGCTGTATCAACGACCTGCGCCACTTTTGTTTCCGCTACTTCGTACGTGAAGACCCCACAAACGCCCACGCCGTGCTGGTGGACGAGGAGCATTATGCGAGTCGCATCTTCGCGTGATTTATTGAAGAATTGCTCAAGAACGTAGACCACGAATTCCATCGGGGTGTAGTCGTCGTTGAGCAACAGAACGCGGTACATAGCCGGTTTCTGCGTTTTCGGCTTCGTCTGCGTGATAACCGCAGAGCGAACGCCGGTGTCAGCGCCACCATCCTTCCGTTCGCTCATCTGTCCGTTCTCCAAGCCTCGGCTGCCAAACGCCGGCCGCCAATATGATTAGATATGGAAGATAGCGGCTTTTGGAAGGGTTGAATGCACGGAGACCATCAAGCGCCCACAGTGATTACGAAATCCGCAGGATAGTTGCGCCACGTCGCAGCGGTCCGAGGCCAGGTCGAATCACATCGGCGCGGCGCGCGGCTCAATCCTCGTCGGCGATCGCGCGGCTGCGGAAGATTCGCCCCGAGGTGAGGGCGTCGGCGCCGAACCTGGCCCGGATCGCATCCACGGATCTCTCTGTGGAAAGCGCCTTTCGCTCGTCGCCGGCGAAGAAGTCGTCGCTGGCCGTCTCCGCGTCGATCAGGTCGGCGAGCCCGATGCCGATCAGCCGCCAGGATCGGCCCGTGGCTTCCCTGGCCAGCAGCTCGCGGCCGACCTTGAAAAGGGTGTGGGCGGTCTGGGTGGCGACGGGCAGGGTGCGGCGCCGTGTCACGACCCTGAAGTCGGTGCTCCGGAGCTTCAGCGTCACCACCCGACCCGCCACGCCGCCCTGTCGCGCCTGCCGGGCCACGCGCTCGCACAGGGGCGCGAGCTTGTCCTCGAGGTCGGCGATTCGGCTGAGGTCTGCGTTGAACGTGGTCTCGCAGCTGATGCCCTTGCGGGCCTCGTTGGGATTGACCGCTCGCGCATCGCGGCCGTGGGCCAGGTCGTGCAGGCGCAGTCCGTGAGCGCCCCAGCGGTCCGCCAGCACCTTCACGTCCACCCGCGCCAGGTCGCCCACCGTGCGGTAGCCGGCCTTCTCCAGGCTGGCGACCATGGCGGGGCCGACGCCGGGCAGGATCTTCACCGGCTTGCCGGCCAGGAAGCTCTGGGCCTCGTGGCCGATCACCGAGAAGCCGCGGGGCTTGTCGAGGTCGGACGCCACCTTGGCCAGGAACTTGTTCACCGCCAGGCCGATGGAGACGGTGAGGCCTGTCTCGGCCTCGATGCGCGCCTGCAGCTTCGCCAGGGTGACCGCGGGCGGGGCGCCGTGCAGGCGCTCGGTGCCCGACAGGTCCATCCAGGCCTCGTCCAGGCTGAGGTTCTGGATCAGCGGCGTCAGCTCGGCGGCCATGCCCAGGATGCGCCTGGATTCGGTGCGGTACTTGGTGAAGTCCGGCTTGATGACCACCGCTTCCGGGCAGGCCTTCAGCGCCTTGAACATCGGCATCGCCGAGCGGACGCCCTTGATGCGGGCGATGTAGCAACAGGTGGTGACCACGCCGCGCTTCCCGCCGCCCACGATCACCGGCACGTCGCGCAGCTCGGGCCGGTCGCGCTTCTCGACGCTGGCGTAGAACGCGTCGCAGTCCATGTGGGCGATGGACAGGCGACCCAGTTCCGGGTGGGCCACGATCCGCGGCGAAGCACAGGTGGGGCAGCGGCGCAGCGCCGTCTCACCTTCCCAGTAGCAGTCGCGGCAGAAGGCCTGCATTCAGCGCCGCCGAGATCCAGGGCCGACGTGGGTCATGGCCGATGGATACACCATTTGTTCCGCCGCCTCACGCAGCTGCGGCCCGGCGAATCGCCCGGCGAGGGCTTCAGCTGCGGATCGCCGCCTCGATCGCCTCGGCCAGCTCGGCCCAGTCGTCGATTCGGCGATGTCGATCGGATCGCGGCGCGAACTGCCGCAAGCGCAGGTCCGCGACGTGCTGGAAGGTCGCCGTCCGGGGCGAATGGTCCTGGACCGAGTCCAGGTTCGGCAGCAGGTCGTCTACGAAAGCGCTCTTCCGGGCGGTCTGGGAAACCAGCGCGGCCGCGATCGGCCCCTTTGGTCCCGAGCTGAGGATCAGCGGGTGCGCCAGACCGTGCTTGCGCAGCCATGCCGTGCGCAGCCGCTCGGCCTCGGGCGGGGCGTTCGAGAGAATCAGGATCTCGGCCGATTTCGAGAGCCGATTCAACGCCTCGATGCCGCCGGGCGCGGGCTCCATCTCGTGGCAGTGCGTGGCGAAGAACGCATCCAGCAGCGGCTTACCCTCGGCGATGGGAAGATGTTCGCTCTCCCCTGGGCGATAGACGTTCTGGAACAGGGCGAACCGCTCGATCCGCATCTCCAGGCCCTGGCCGGTCAGGAAGTCGCCGAAACCCTGCATGAAGAGGGCCAGCACCTCGTCGACGTCGACGATCACCAGCGGTCGGTCGGTGGAAAGGCCTAGCGAAGCCAGACGAGGTGCGACGATATGCAAGGGCTCGGACAACGGTGTTCCAACGCGGATAACGAAGTTTAAGGATATCCAGCCCGATAAGCTCCGGACGGGTGGGGAGTGCCGAACATCGGCCAGGCCCCGAACATTCGGGTCCTGAATGGCCAAGAAGGTCCTCATCGTCGAGGATAACGAGCTGAACATGAAGCTGTTTCATGATCTTCTCGAAGCCCAAGGGTACGAAACCCTGGAGACCCGCGAGGGTCTGGCCGCCTTGTCGCTCGCTCGCGAGCACAAGCCCGACCTGATCCTCATGGACATCCAACTGCCGGAAATCTCGGGCCTCGAGGTCACCAAGTGGCTGAAGGAAGACGATGATCTGGCCCACATCCCGGTCGTGGCCGTCACCGCCTTCGCCATGAAGGGCGACGAGGAGCGGATCCGCGAGGGCGGCTGCGAGGCCTATATCTCCAAGCCGATTTCGGTCACCCACTTCCTCGAAACCATCAAGCGCCTGCTGAACTAGCCATGTCCGCGCGCATCCTGGTGGTCGACGATATCGAATCGAACGTACGCCTGCTCGAGGCCAAGCTCTCGGCCGAGTACTACGAGGTGCTGACCGCCAGCGACGGCCCGACCGCCCTGGCCATCGCGGCGTCCGAGCAACCGGACATCATCCTGCTCGACGTCATGATGCCGGGCATGGACGGCTTCCAGGTCTGCCGCCGTCTGAAGGACGACCCGGAGACCCGCCATGTGCCCGTGGTGCTGGTCACCGCCCTGGACGGCCGCGCCGACCGTGTGGCCGGGCTGGAGGCGGGGGCCGACGACTTCCTGACCAAGCCGATCGACGACGTCATGCTGTTTGCGCGGGTGCGCAGCCTGACCCGGCTGAAGGCGGTGATCGACGAGCTGCGGGCGCGCGAGGCCTCGGGCCGACGCATGGGGGTCATCGCGGGCGCCGCGTCCCGGCTCGGCGGGTCGGGGGGGCGCATTCTCATCGTGGACGACAATGCCCGCCAGGCGGCGCGCGTGGCATCCGAGCTGTCGGTCGAACATCGGCCGGTGGTCGAGAGCGAGGCCTACAAGGCGGTGCTGACGGCGCGCGGCCCGGTGGACCTGGTGATCGTCAACGCCAACGCCAAGAGCTTCGACGGCCTGCGCTTCGCCGCCCAGCTCCGCTCGGACGAGGCGACCCGCAGCCTGCCCATCCTGGCCATCGCCGACTTCGACGAACGGCAGAAGGTGGTCAAGGCGTTGGAGATCGGCGTCAACGACATCCTGGCCCGGCCCATCGATCCCGGCGAACTGGCCGCCCGCGTGCGCACCCAGATCCGCCGCAAGCGCTACACCGACTACCTGCGCTCCAACCTGGACCATTCGCTGGAGCTGGCGGTCACCGACCAGCTCACCGGCCTGCACAACCGCCGCTATATGAGCGGCCAGCTCGAAGCCTTGATGCGACGGGCCAACCAGGGCGGCGAGCCGGTCTCGCTGCTGGTCATCGACATCGACCACTTCAAGAAGGTCAACGACAGCTTCGGCCACGATGTGGGCGACGAAGTGCTGAGCGAATTCGCCGTGCGCCTGGCTTCCAACGTCCGCGCCGTCGACCTTCCGGTGCGCCACGGCGGCGAGGAATTCGTGGTGGTGATGCCCGACACCGACCTGGAGGACGCCCGGCGCATCGCCGAACGGATCCGCCTGCACGCCGCCGGCGCGCCCTTCCGCGTCATGGGCGGCGAAGAACTGCTGTCGGTGACCATCTCCATCGGCGTGGCCTCCAGCGCCGGCTCAGACGACACCTCTACCGCGCTCCTGAAGCGCGCCGACGAGGCCGTCTACGAAGCCAAGGCCCGAGGCCGCAACCGGGTTATCGCGCGGGCGGCCTAGCGCCTGTTCGGGAACAGCGCCGGTGGTGGCGCCTCCTTCCTCCTCGATGGAGGAAGGTCGGGATGGTGGTGTTCGCAGGGCGAAGAGGTGAAGGTCGAGGTCGGCGCCGACCTGATCCTTCACCGTCACCTCAGCGGCTACACCACCACCCAACCCTCCTCCATCGAGGAGGAGGGCTTATGACTTCAATGCCTCGCGCGTTCGTAAGCCCAAACGAAAAACGCCCGGCGGTGAGGCCGGGCGTCTTCAAGCAAAATCAGTGGCTGAGGTCAGCCTATTTGATCTTGCCTTCCTTGAATTCGACGTGCTTGCGCACGACCGGGTCGTACTTCCGGACGACCATTTTTTCGGTCTTCGTGCGGGCGTTCTTCTTGGCCACGTAGAAGTAGCCGGTGTCGGCCGTCGAGTTCAGGCGGATCTTGATGGAGGCGGGCTTCGCCATGGCTCGAATCCTTGCGGGGCCAAACGGGATAGCCGCCGGCGGGAGTTAGGAGGCGCGGAAAATACGAATCCGCGGCCGGATGTCAATGGCGAAGGCCACCTGCCGATACGACGCCGTCGGCCGGGACTTGCAGGCCGGTCTCGTCAGAGGGTCCTGGGGCGCCAGCCGCGGTCCTGGTAGCGCAGGAAGGGCATCGGTCGACCGGGGTCCTTCATCCGTTCGCCGGCCTCCTTGATCATCATCCGCGTGACGGTCGGCAGGGGCAGGCCGGCGGCGTCGTCGAAGTCGACCCAGTCGATTTCCTCCAGTTCGCCGCAGTCGGGCTGACGCTCCAGGCTGGTCAGCCGCGCCGCGTCGGCGAGCAGGAACCAGGTGTCGAACCGCTTGCCCACGCCGGGCGGGGTGATCGCACGGGCGATCACATCAAGCGCCTCGAGGTCGGGGAGCACGCCCTGGGCGGCGAAGCTGCTCCAGGGACCGGTGGCGCGGGCCTGGCCGGGCTTGGCGAGCAGCAGGCCGACTTCCTCCCAGGTCTCGCGCACGGCGGCCAGCGCCAGGGCGCGGCCTCGCCCGGCGGGCAGGTGGCGGTCGAAGACGTCCTGCACGTCGGGCCGCAGGTCGGTGGCGTAGGGAGCCCGGTAGTCCGCCCGGTCGATGCGCCCGCCGGGGAACACCCAGCGGTCGGGCATGAAGCTGTGGCCGCCATGGCGCTTGCCCATCAGCACGCGCGGCTTCACGGCGTCGCGGCGGATGATCATGACGGTGGCGGCGTTCCTGGGCCGCACGGCCCGCTGGCCGGGGA
>DASVNS010000254.1:0-5377 GCA_036383735.1 Phenylobacterium sp.
ACGAAGGGCGCATCTTTGCCTCGCCGCTGGCGCGCAGGCTCGCCGGGCAGAAGGGCATCGACCTGTCCGCCGTGACCGGCTCCGGCCCGCATGGCCGGATCGTGAAGGTGGACGTCGACAAGGCTGAACCGGGCCAGGCCAGGACGCCAGCGGCCGGCGGCCCTGCCACCGTCCAGGCGCCGCGCCAGCATCAGACGCTGGAGCAGATGGGCATCGCGGCCGGCAGCTATGAGCTGATCCCGCTGGATGGCATGCGCAAGACCGTGGCGCGTCGCATGACCGACAGTTTCCGCGACATACCGCACTTCCCGGTGAGCATCGACCTCGAGATCGACGCGTTGCTGGCCGCGCGGACAAGGATCAACGCCCTGCTGGAGAGGCAAGGCGTCAAGGTCAGCGTGAACGACCTGGTGATCAAGGCGGCGGCCATCGCCCTGACCCGGGTGCCGGAGGCTAACGCCTCGTACACGCCGGAGGGTATCGCCATGCACAAGCACGCCGATATCGCCATGGCCGTGGCGGTCCCAGGCGGGCTGATCACCCCGATCATCCGGGCGGCCGAGACCAAGGGCCTGGCCCAGATCGCCGCCGAGGCGAAGGACCTGGCCGAACGCGCGCGGACCAGGAAGCTCAAGCCGGAAGAGTATCAAGGCGGCACCTTCTCGATCTCCAACCTCGGGATGTTCGGCGTCAAATCGTTCGCCTCGATCATCAACGAACCCCAGGGCGCCATCCTGTCGGTCGGGGTCGGCGAGAAGCGGCCGGTCGTGCGCGGCGACGAACTGGCCATCGCCACGGTCATGTCCGTCACCCTGACCTGCGATCACCGGGTGATCGACGGCGCGACGGGGGCCAGGTGGCTGGCGGCCTTCAAGCCGCTGCTCGAAGATCCACTCAACATGATCGTCTGAGGACCCGCCGTGACCAGCATCTACGACTTCAGCGCCGAGACCCTCGAGGGCCAGCCCGCGCCGCTGGCCGACTATCGGGGCAAGGTGGTGCTCATCGTCAACACCGCCAGCAAATGCGGCTTCACCGGCCAGTACGAGGGGTTGGAGAAGCTCTACAAACGCTTCCGCGACCGCGGCCTGGTCGTCCTGGGCTTCCCTTGCAACCAGTTCGGACAGCAGGAGCCCGGCGACGCCGAGGAGATCGCCAGCTTCTGCTCGCTGACCTACGACGTGGACTTCCCGATGATGCGGAAGATCGACGTCAACGGCCCCCGGGCCCATCCGCTCTACGCCTACCTCAAGAAGACGAAGAAGGGCGTGCTGGGCACCCAGGGCATCAAGTGGAACTTCACCAAGTTCCTCGTCGACCGGAACGGCCTGGTCACCGCCCGCTACGCGCCCAACGTTGAACCCAAGGCGCTGGAAGGCGCGATCGAGGCTTTGCTCTAATGGCCGATGCGTTCGATGTCGTGGTGATCGGGTCCGGTCCCGGCGGCTACGTCACCGCGATCCGCGCCTCGCAGCTCGGGATGAAGACTGCGATCGTCGAACGCGCCGAGCTGGGCGGTATCTGCCTGAACTGGGGCTGTATTCCCACCAAGGCGCTGCTGAAGTCGGGCGAAATCTACGAACAGCTCGACCACCTGAAGGACTATGGCCTGTCGGTGGAGAAGCGCGGCTTCGACTTCAGTGCGGTCGTGCAACGATCGCGGAAGGTCGCGGCCACACTGAATTCCGGCGTCGCCTTCCTGATGAAGAAGAACAAGGTCGAGGTGGTCGTCGGAACCGCGAAGCTGGAGAAGGGCGCGAACGCCCCGACCGTCGTTGTGGGGGATCGCAGGCTGACCGCCAGGCACGTGATCCTGGCCACCGGCGCGCGGGCCCGCACCATCCCCGCCGTGGGCCTGGAGCCGGACGGAGAGCGGGTGTGGACCTATCGGGAGGCCCTGGTTCCCAAGTCGGCGCCGAAGTCGCTGGTGGTGATCGGTTCGGGCGCTATCGGCATGGAATTCGCCAGTTTCTACCGCGCCTTGGGATCGGACGTCACCGTCGTGGAGATGCTGCCGCGGATCCTGCCGGTGGAAGACGAGGAGGTCTCCAAGGCCGCCCACAAAGCCTTCGAGAAGCGCGGCATCAAGTTCCGCGTGCCGGCCAATGTGAAAAAGCTGACCAAGACAAAGTCGGGCGTCAGCCTCGAGATCGAGGCGGGCGGCAAGGCCGAGACCCTGGCTGCGGATGTCGCCATCGTGGCGGTGGGTATCGTCGGCAACGTCGAGGACATGGGGCTGGAGGCCGTGGGCGTCAGGATCGAGAAGACGCACATCGTCACCGACAACCATGGGGCGACGGGCGTGCCGGGCCTCTATGCCATCGGTGACGTGGCGGGGCCGCCCTGGCTCGCGCACAAGGCCAGCCACGAGGGCGTGCACTGCATCGAACACATCGCCGGCCTGAAGCCCACGAACCTGGCCTCGCCGATTCCGGGCTGCACCTACACCACTCCCCAGGTGGCCTCGGTGGGTCTTACCGAAGCCCAGGCCAAGGAACTGGGACTGGAGCCCAAGGTCGGCCGTTTCCCGTTCCGGGTGAACGGCAAGGCGATCGCCGCGGGCGAACTCGATGGCTTCGTGAAGACCGTCTTCGACGGCAAGACCGGGGCGCTGATCGGGGCGCACATGATCGGCCACGAGGTGACCGAGATGATCCAGGGGTTCACCTTGGCCATGACGCTTGAGGCCACCGAAGCCGAGCTCCAGGCCACCGTCTTCCCGCACCCGACTATGAGCGAGGCGATGCACGAAGCGTCGCTCGACGCCTATGGGATGGTGCTGCACACCTAAGCTGCGCGACGTCGCACCAAACAACAGTCAGAACTGCCCGGAGCGAGGGCGCGAGCGGCTAATAATCAGGCGCCGCGGCCCGACCTGGGGGCGAGGGCTGGGTGTCTGTGGACAGTTGTGAAGCTGCCCAGCCATTGCACGCGTGGTAAGTACTCGTGAAAGGCGACGGGCAGCGTCCGGCGGCACAATATAAGATGGCAAACGCCACATACGCCGTAGCTCGGCAGAGCGAGCTGGCCGAGTTGCCCGGAGACCTGAACCGGGGGGCTCTGGGCGCCCTCATCAATCTCTCCGGCAAGCAGCGCATGCTGTCGCATCGCACGGTCATGTTCCTCGGCCTGAGCTGCGCGGCCAACTCGCCCGCCGCCCGGGACAAGCTAATCTTCGCCGCAATGCAGGCGCTGGGCGAATTTCGGTCAAACTGCGTGAAATTGGTCCAGGGGGATGGCGAGAGCCTCCCTCCGCTCTTCTCCGAGACCGTGGCGGACCTTCTGAACGGCCCTACGGCCTATCTCGCGCTGCTCGAGGGCTTCGCCAGCCAGGCGCTGGCTTGCGCCATGCAACTCGAGGGCGGCGAACCGGTCGAAGGCCAATTGGTAGACCTCGCCGAACTTGCTGCGGGCGAACTGCTCGCAGCGCTGAACCGGATCACCCGCGCCTTCGAAGAGGATCTCGCCGCGGCCATCGCCGGGGAAAAGGCGCGCACGGACCACGCCCGCCGCATGGCGATGGCTACATTGGCGGAGATCGAGAGACTGGGAATGCGCGTGAAGCTGATTGCGTTCAACGCGCTCATCGAGGCCGCCCGCGCCGGAGAGGCGGGCCGGAGCTTCGCCGTCATCGCGCAGGAGATAAAGGCGCTCAGCGAACAGACCCAAGCCGCGGCCGGCGACGTCGGTAGGGCGCTCGACGCCCTGAGCGGGGGTCCGGACAAGCGATCCGAACCTTCGGACGTTTAGCTGCGCCTTCGCACCGCGCTGTCCAGGCTCCAGGCGCCGGGGCCGGCGAAGACCAGGTAGAGGAAGACGAAGCAGAACAGGATGGCCGCATCGCCGCCGTTCAGCGCCGGCCAGAACCCCTTGCTGCCGTGCGCCGTGAAGTAGGCCACCGCCATCTGGCCCGAGCAGACGAACGCTGCGATACGCGTGAACAGGCCGAGCGCCATCAGGCCTCCACCCCCGATCTCGATACAGGCCGCCGCCAACAGCAGTGGCGGGAGAGGATCGGGCGCCCCGGGCTGCGGGGCGGGGAAATGGATCAGCTTCATCAGGCCGTGCTCCATGAAGAGCAGGGCGGCGATGATCCGCAGCAGGCTGAGCGCCCGCGGCGCCCAGACGGCGAGGTTCGGCATGGTCGTTCCCTTCGTGGTCAGGCGGCGCGCCGCATCTCGGTGTCGACGATCCGCTGCAGGGCGACATAGTCGGTCTTGCCCGTACCCAGGACCGGGATCTCGGGCACGCGGATGATCTTGCGCGGGACGGTCAGTTCCGGAGCGCCGATCTGTTGGGCATGCGCGATCAACGGCGCGGGGTCGGCGTCGCGACGGTCGGTCACCAGGATCAGCCGCTCGCCCTTCTTCGGGTCGGGCAACGCCACCACGGCATGCCGGCAATCCGGCCAGACGGCCGCGGCGAGGTCCTCGGCCGCCGTCAGTGACACCATCTCGCCGCCGATCTTGGCGAAGCGCTTCACCCGGCCCAGGATCTTGATCCAGCCGTCGTCCGACAGCGAGACCACGTCGCCGGTGTCGTGCCAGCCATCGCTGGGTGGGTCGACGCCGCCATCCGCCCGCAGGTAGCCCGCCATGATATTGGGGCCGCGGACCAGCAACTTGCCCCCGCCGGGGATGCCTTCCACGGGTTCGAGCCGCGTCTCCACGCCTGGCAGAAGCCCGCCGACCGTGCCATGGCGATTGTCGGTAGGCTTGTTCACCGCGATCACCGGCGAGGCCTCGGTCGCCCCATAGCCTTCCAGCAGCGGGATCGGCCCGAACTTCTCGGTGATCAGTTTGTGGGTTTCCTCCCGCACCTTCTCGGCGCCGCAGACCACGAAGGTGAGGCCTGAGAGTTCCCCCGGCGCCGCCGAGCGCGCGTACTGGTTGATGAAGGTGTCGGTGGCGAACAGCACGTTCGCCTTGGTGTCCTTCACCAGTGGCGGGATTTGCTTCACATGCAGGGGCGAGGGGTACTGGAAGGTCTTCAAGCCGGTGAGCAGGGGCAGGAGTACGCCGCCCGTCAGGCCGAAGACGTGGAAGATCGGCAGGGGGTTGAAGAACACCCAGTCGGTGTCCAGCGGGATGTGCTGGTTGATCTGGCGACAGTTGGCCACCAGGTTCGCGTGGCTCAGCACCACGCCGCGCGGCGCGCCGAAGCTGCCGGACGTGAACAGGATGACGCCGGGATCCGACGGGCTTGTGGGCGTGCGGAACCGCCTGGGCATGGCGCCTGCTGCGGCGGCGAACAGCTTGTCGGCCAAGCCGATCGTCTGGCGCACATCTTCCAGATAGACCACTGCGGCCTTGCCCTCGAGCGCGTCGATCAGGTCGTGAAGCTTACCCTGCTCGACGAAGCGATGGGACGTGAGCAC
>DASVNS010000255.1:0-5534 GCA_036383735.1 Phenylobacterium sp.
TTTCGGATGGCCCGTGGCGTTCCTGCGCGGGAAAGCTCGGCCGCCTTCAATCGAAGAGACGAGCGACGCCGTAGCCTGTCGGGTAATAGCCCGGCGCCGCCCCTGTCCGCCTCAACCAATACAATCGGCTTACAGACGCAAAGGTGTGGCGTGAACCGGGTTCCCGAATGGTTAACTGGCTCTCAACGATGAATCGACGCGGCGATCGTCGGCAGGCCGCCCGGTTCAATTGGCCATCCGCCGCCTAGCCGATCGAGACCCGCAGCATCCAGGCGTGCTTTTCGTGGGCCTCGACACGGGCGTCGATCAGCGAGGCGGTGACGTCGTCGGCGCCTTCGCGGGCGGCCTTGGCGCTGGCGACCAGGGTAGCGTGGTCGGCGACCAGTTCCTTCAGCATCGCCTGGGCGTCCTGCCGGGGATCGCCGTCCTTGATCGCCGACAGTTGCGCGAAGGCGCCATAGCCCTGCGGCGCATACTCGCCCAGCGCGCGGATACGTTCGGCGATCAGGTCGATGGCCGCCCACATCTCCGTGTAGTGGGTCATGAACAGGGCGTGCAGCGAGCCGAAGTTCGGGCCGCGGACATTCCAGTGGTAGCCGTGGGTCTTCAGATAGACCGCGTAGGTGTCCGCCAACAGCTTTGAGAGCCCGGCGGCGATCTCGTTCTGCGATGTCTCGGCCATGGTCTTCCTCTCGGTTAAGGGTGCGCGTGGACTGGGATCCGCTCGCGGCCGACCCAGGCGCGTTCATGCAGTGCGAAGGCGATGGTCTGGAACACAGGTTCGATCAAGCCCATCGCCAGCGCCGCGCGCCAGTTCTGGGTCAGCGCATAGGCTACCGCGATGGCGACCGTCATGTGAACCAGCGACCAGCTGAACGTTTTGGCGGCGAGGCGCATGGTCATGCTCCCATTGCGAATTGTTCGCAATATAACTTCTGTCGATGAATTTGCAATTATCCAGAGACAATTTCTTATGCCGGCGATCTCCGTGCCTGACGGCTGCGCCAGAACCAAATCTGCGCGCCGGAGTTTCGCCCCTCCCCATCGGGGGACTTCGCGTCGCCGCCGCCGGCGCCGACCACAGTTACGGATCGAACCGTTACTGAGGCGCCACAGGCACTGAACCAATCGGAAGGTCTGCCGTTTGGTTTTCCCATGACGAGGGACACACACGTTCTGAGGAGAGATCGTGATGAAGACCATGATCCTGGCCCTGGCCGCCGCCACTGCGCTTACGGCCGGCGCGGCGGGCGCGCAGCCTTACGGTTACGGCAGCCGCAACGACACTGGCTACAGCCGTGAGTGGATGCCGATCGAGCGTCGCATTGAGCGGCTCGACTTCCGCATCGACCAAGGCGTGCGCTCCGGCCAACTGACCCGTCGCGAGGCCTATCGCCTGCGGGCCCAGCTCAACGGCCTCGCGAGGCTGGAGACCCGGTATGGTCGCAACGGCCTGTCGAACTGGGAACGCGCCGACCTGAACCGTCGCTTCGACATCCTGTCCATGAGCGTCCGTGACGCGCGCCGCGACGATGACCGCCGCGACCACCCGCGCTACGGCTACAACGACGACTATCCGCGCTACTGAGACCATTGGCCGTAATCGGCTTCGTACTTGCGGCGGCGGGAAGGGCGACCTTCCCGTCGCCTTCGTTCGGGGCCATTTGATCGCCCATGAGCGCACCGTTCGACCTTCCGCTCCTCGCGCCGGAGAGGTTCCGATACCAGTCGGACCTGATCTCGCAGAAGGACGAGCGTGAGCTGCTGACGCGGCTGGCGGGCCTGGCGTTCGAGCCGTTCCAGTTCCGCGGCTACGAAGGCCGCCGGCGGGTGATCTCGTTCGGGCTGAAATACGATTTCAACGGCCCGGGCTTGGTCGGCGCCGATCCCCTGCCGGACTGGCTCCTGCGGCTCCGCGACCGGGCCGCAGCGTTCGCGGAGCTCTCCGGGAGCGATTTCGCCCACGTGCTGATCAACGAATATCGCGAGGGTGCCCCCATCGGCTGGCATCGCGACCGGCCGGTCTTCGACAAGGTGGTGGGCGTCTCGCTGCTGGCTCCCACGGTCATGCGCTTCCGCCGCCGCGCAGGAATGCGGTTCGAGCGGATCAACGTCCCGCTGGAGCCGCGCTCAGCCTATCTTCTGGATGGTCCGGCGCGCTGGGAGTGGGAGCACAGCCTTCCGGAGGCGAAGGCCCACCGGTACTCCATCACCTTCCGCAACTTGCGCAGCTAGATGTGGAGCCTGTTAGGCTCGTTCGATGCAGGCTTTGGCTGAACATACAAGGCATTGAAATCATGAGCCCTCCTCCTCGATGAAGGAGGGTTGGGTGGTGGTGTGGCCGCTGAGGTGACGTCGAAGGATCAGGTCGACGCCGACCTTGATCTCCGCCTCTTCGTCCTGCGAACACCACCATCCCGGCCTTCCTCCATCGAGGAGGAAGGAGGCGCCCATCATCCCACCACCGGCGCGGGTCGCTAACAGCCTGCTAGCGGGTCTTGCCTTCCCCGGTCTCCTTGCGCGCTTCCTCGAGCTCTTCGGCTTCCGGCCCGTCGAGCGCCTGCTCCGCCTCGCGCGCCTTCTCCTCGACAGGCCCCCTCTCGGCGAATTCGCGCTGCATCTCCTGGTACTTCTTGCCCGAGATGTAGTCGCCTTCGCCTTGGATCTTGTTGTTCGGCATGACGGGTCTCCTTGCGTCGCGGGGAGAACCCGCCGGAGACCCGCGAAGCTCCATAGGCTCCGTCGATGTCCAGCATAGAGCATATCATGTTGATCGATGGGGGCGGCGGTCCATAGTCCCACGCGCATGACGGTCGGGCCCGGGGGGTTCGCCGCCGTCCAGGGAGAACACCAATGTCGCTTGCGAGCAGCAAGACTATCGAGAACCTCAAGGCCGCGTTCGCCGGCGAGAGCCAGGCCAACCGCCGCTATCTCTACTTCGCCCAGAAGGCCGACGTGGAAGGCTACAACGACGTGGCCGCGGTCTTCCGCTCCACGGCGGAAGGCGAGACCGGCCACGCGCACGGCCACCTCGAGTTCATGGAATCCGTCGGCGACCCCGCCACCGGCCTGCCAATCGGCCCCACGGGCGACAACCTGAAGGCCGCCATCGCCGGCGAGACGCACGAGTACACCGACATGTACCCGGGCATGGCCCGGACGGCTCGCGAGGAAGGCTACGACGAGATCGCCGACTGGTTCGAGACGCTGGCCAAGGCCGAAAAGTCCCACGCCGGCCGCTTCCAGCGCGCCCTCGACACGCTCGACTAGCAGCGAGGCGGCGGGTCTTGCGCCCGCCGCATCCGTCATGAGCGAAGACACCAAGGCTCCGACCGCCGGAGGTGCGCCGCGCGAAGGCAGCCTCGATGCGCCGTTCCGCCGTCCTATCCTGTGGCAGGACGAAGAGTACTACGACCTCGGCAAGGTCGAGGCGGAGCTGCAGCGGCAGTTCGACGTCTGTCACACCTGCCGGCGCTGCTTCAATCTGTGCGACAGCTTTCCGCGCATGTTCGATGCGATCGACGAAGGCCCGACCGGCGAGGTCGACGGCATCGGACCCAAGGAGCACGCTCACGTCGCCGAGGCCTGCACGCTCTGCGACATGTGCTTCCTGACCAAGTGCCCCTACGTCCCGCCGCATCCTTTCGACATCGACATTCCCCACCTGATCCTGCGCTACCGCGCCGCCAAGCGGCGGGCCGGCGACAAGGAATGGGTCCGCGAGCAGCTGGGCGCGACCGACCGCAACGGCAAGCTGGCCAAGCCGGTCGCCGGGCTCGCGAACTGGGTGACCGCGCGCAAGAACACGCCCCTGCGCAAGTTGCTGGACGCCGTCGCCCAGATCGACGCGGACGCGGAGCTTCCCAAGTACCATTCCAGGACCGCGACCGATCGGCTGAGGGACCCGCTCGCCGCCAATCCGGCCGGCCCGGCGTTCGGCCTGCGCAAGGTGGCGCTCTATGCGACCTGCTTCGTCGACTACAACCAGCCGGATACGGCCGTGGCCGCCGCGCGCGTACTGGCGCTGCAGGGCGTCGAGGTGAAGCTGGTCTACCCCGAATGCTGCGGCATGCCCCAGTTGGAGGCCGGCGACATCAAGGACGTGGCCGGCAAGGCGCGCCGCGTGGCCGCCGCCTTCGCGCCCTATCTCGAGCAGGGGTACGACGTGGTGTCGCTGACCGCGTCCTGCGGCCTGATGATGAAGTTCGAGTGGCCGCTGATGCTGCCTGAGGACCACGCCATCGGCCGGCTCTCGGCGGCGACCAAGGATGTCGCCGAGTATGTGATGGAGCTCTCCAAGGCCTATGGCCTGGTCGCGGGGCTGAAGCCCGTCGAGGGCGGTGTCACCTTCCACCACGCCTGCCACAGCCGGGCGCAGAACATGGGCGCCAAGTCCATGGAGATGCTGAAGCTGATCCCCGACACCAAGGTCGACCTGGTCGAGCGCTGCTCGGGTCACGGCGGCACCTTCGGGGTCATGAAGGACACCCACGAGGTCGCCAACAAGGTCGGCCGCCCCGCCGCCCGGCAGGTGGCCGCCAAGGGCAACGAGACACTGTGCTCGGACTGCCCGCTGGCCTGCAAGCACCTGGCGCAACTGGTCGGCGACGACACGGCCGAGACCGCACCGCCCCGGCCGGCGGAAGCCCATCCGATCGAAGTCTTCGCCCGCGCCTACGGAGTGTTCTGATGCCGCTCGCCCAGCGCCAAATTACCCCTCAGGACCTGCTTCCCGATGCGGAGTTCGCAAAGGTGCGCAGTGCGCGCCGCCAGGAGCTGCTGCCGCTGAAGCGCCTGCGCCGCATTGAACTCGGCCCCTATTGCACCGTCTATTTCGAGAGCTACGAGACCATGCTCTTCCAGGTGCAGGAGATGCTGCTGGTCGAGAAGGGCGGCGCCGCGCAGATCCCGGACGAGCTGGCGGCCTACAACCCGCTGATCCCGAACGGTTCGGAGCTGGTCGCCACGGTGATGTTCGAGATCGACGATCCCGTGCGGCGCGAGGCGGTGCTGGCGCGGCTGGGCGGAGTGGAGGACTGCTTCTTCGTGCAGGTCGGCGCCGAGCGCCTCCTGGGGGCGCCGGAGGGCGACGTGGAGCGGACACGCGCGGACGGCAAGACGTCGTCGGTGCACTTCCTGCGCTTTCCGCTGAAGCCCGAGCACATCGCGGTGTTCCGCAACCCGGGCACGGAAATCATGATCGGCTGCGGCCACGACCGCTACAGCCATCTCGCCGGCCTGTCGCCGGCCGCCCGCGCGGAGCTGGCGAAGGATTTCGCTTAGGAGCGTGACCGCCTGAGGGTGGACGCCCGTCCCCGCCCGCAGGCGGTGGTCGCAAAGCAAAAGGGCCGCCCGGGTGGGGCGGCCCTTGGTATTTGGGGTCAGCGGTGGGGTCGGATCAGAAGATCTCGAACAGGCCGGCCGCGCCCATGCCGCCGCCGATGCACATGGTGACGACGCCGTACTTGGCCCCGCGGCGCTTGCCCTCGTAGAGCACGTGGGCGGTGCAGCGGGCGCCGGTCATCCCGTAGGGG
>DASVNS010000256.1:0-5410 GCA_036383735.1 Phenylobacterium sp.
CGCCGAGGGGAACATCCGCTTCGAGGACGTGCGCTTTTCCTATGGCCGCGATGGCCCGCCCGCGCTCGACGGCGTCAGCCTGGAGGCTAGCCGCGGCGAGACCGTGGCCCTGGTCGGCCCGTCCGGCGGCGGCAAGAGCACCATCCTCAACCTGATCCCGCGCTTCTACGATGTCTCCGGCGGGGGCGTGACCCTGGACGGGACGGACGTGCGCGAGATGACCCTCGGCTCGCTGCGCGACCAGATCGCCCTGGTCACCCAGGAGCCGTTCCTGTTCGACGACACGATCCGCGCCAACATCGCCTACGCACGTCCCCAGGCCAGCCAGGCCGAGGTGGAGGCCGCGGCGAAGGCGGCCGCCGCGCACGACTTCATCATGGGGTTGCCCGAGGGCTACGACAGCCTGGTGGGCGAGGCCGGCGCGCGCCTGTCCGGCGGCCAGCGGCAACGGATCGCCATCGCCCGCGCCTTCCTGAAGGACGCCCCCATCCTGCTGCTGGACGAGGCCACCAGCGCGCTGGACACCGAGAGCGAGGCCCAGGTGCAGGCGGCGCTGAAGCGGCTGATGGCCGGGCGTACGACGCTCCTGATCGCCCACCGGCTGTCCACGGTCCGCGGCGCCGATCGCATCTACGTGGTGGACAAGGGTCGCGTCGTCGAGACCGGCGACCATGCCGCCCTCATGACCCAGCGCGGCCTCTACGCGCGCCTCGCCCAGACGCAAGACCTCGGGGGCCAGGATCTGGAGGCGGAGCCCGCCGCTTGAAGGCTTTCCTGCGCTCAGACGGCGTCCAGGCGTTCCTCGGCTGGGCGCTCGGGACCTACCTGCGGATCGTCCTGCGGACGGTGCGCTGGCGACATGAGAACCTGGCCTGCGTCGAGCCCGTGCTGAACGACGATACGACCGGCGCCATCGCGCTCTTCTGGCACGGCCGCATCCCGCTGTGCCTGGCGGTCGCGCCGCAATGGTGGCGCAAGCGGACCCGCTGCCTGGTCTCGCCCTCGGCCGACGGCGAGTTCATCGCCCGCGCGCTGGACATGTCGGGGTTCCCGGCGATCCGCGTCTCCTCGGCCAAGAAGGGCGACGCCGCCAAGGCGCGACAGGCCGTGGCCGCGATCCGCGAGGCGACCAGCTGGGTCAAGGGCGGCGGCGCCCTGGTGGTCACCCCGGACGGCCCCCGCGGACCGAACGAGGTGATCGCGGCGGGCTCGCTGCAGATCGCCCGGCGCTCGGGCCAGCCGGTCTATCTCATGGGGATCGCGGCGAGCCCGGCCTGGCGGCTCGCGAACACCTGGGACCGGGTGATGTTCGCCGCCCCGTTCGGCCGCGGGGCCGTCGTCTGGGAGGGCCCGCTCTACGTGGCCGCCGATGCCGGCGAGGCGATGATCGCAGACCTGGTCGAAGACTGGTCAGCGCGCCTCTCCGCCGCCACCCGGCGCGCCGAAGCCATGGTGGGGCGAGGCGCGCATTGATCGGCCCTCCAGTCGGTGAGACATAGGCGGTGATGGCTCTCAACGCCCACAACCACGCCCATCACGATCACGGTCATGGCGATCACGGCCATGGCGGCGGCCACCATCACCACGCGCCGGCCAATCTGGGGCGGGCGTTCGCTATCGGGGTGTTCCTCAACACCGCGTTCGTGGCGGTGGAGGTCGGCGTCGGGCTATGGACCAGCTCGCTCGCCTTGCTGGCCGACGCGGGCCACAATCTGTCGGACGTGCTGGCGCTGCTGCTGGCGTGGGGCGCCACCGTCCTGGCCAGGCGCGCGCCGGCTGGCCGGCGCACCTACGGCCTCCGCAAGGGCACCATCCTCGCGTCCCTGGCCAATGCGATCCTGCTGATGATCGCGGTCGGCGCGATCGTCTCCGAGGCCGTGCGGCGGCTGGGCTCACCCGCGCCGATCGATTCCAGCGTGGTGATGCTCATCGCCGGCCTGGGCGTGCTGATCAACGGCGCCACGGCGATGCTGTTCATGCGCGCCAGCCATGACGACCTGAACGTCCGCGGCGCCTTCCTGCACATGGCCGGCGACGCCGGCGTGTCGCTGGCCGTCGTCGCCGGCGCCTTCGTCATGGCCCGGACGGGGATCCTGTGGATCGACCCGATGCTCAGCCTGATCATCGCGGGCGTCATCGTCCTGGGCACATGGGGCCTGTTGCGCGATTCCGCCGACCTCGCCCTGGATGCCGCTCCGCGCGGGATCGACGTCGAAGCGGTGCGGAGTTATCTCGCCGGCCTGCCGGGCGTGGAAGGGGTGCACGACCTGCACATCTGGGCGCTCTCCACCACCGAGACGGCGATGACCGCCCATATCCTGCGGCCGGGCAACGCCGACGCCGACAGCTTCCTGCATCAGGCCTGCGAAGGCCTGGAGCGCGGCTTCCGCATCGGCCACGCCACCTTGCAGGTCGAGACCGACTCCGCCCACGCCTGCCGCCTCGCGCCGGCCGAGGTGGTGTGAGCCGACCCCTTCCGCTGACGCTCTACGGTGCGGCGACGGCGCTCCTGGAGCCCCTCGCGCCCGCGGTCCTGCGTGGCCGGGCGCGGCGCGGGAAGGAAGACCCTGCCCGGCTGGGCGAACGCCTGGGGCGGGCGGGCGCGCAGCGGCCCCGCGGATCGCTGGTCTGGCTGCACGGGGTCAGCGTCGGAGAGACCACCTCGCTCCTGCCCCTGGTCGCGGCGCTGCAGGCGCGGCGGCCCGATCTCACGCTGCTGGTGACCTCCGGCACGGTGACGGCCGCCGAGCTGCTCCGGAAGCGACTGCCGCCCGGCGTGATCCATCAGTACGCGCCGGTGGACGCCCCCGGCGCCGTGCGACGGTTCCTCGACCACTGGAACCCTTCGCTGGCGATGTTCGTGGAGAGCGAACTGTGGCCCAACCTGATCCTGGCGGCGCAGGCCCGCGGCGTTCGACTGGCGCTGCTCTCGGCTCGGATGACCGAGGCCAGCGCCGCGCGATGGGCGCGATGGCCTCGGTCGGCCAAGGCGTTGATCGGCGCCTTCGAGCTGATCCTGCCGCAGGACTCCGCGACCGGGGAACGCGTGCGGCGACTGGGCGGAACGCCGGGACCGATGCTCAACCTGAAGCTCATCGGCCAGCCGCTGCCGGCCGACGACGCCGAGCTGGGCCGGATGCGCGCAGCCATCGCCGGCCGCAAGGTGGTGCTCGCCGCCAGCACCCACCCGGGCGAGGAAGCGCCGATCGCGCAGGCGGTGCGCCGGGCCGCGCCGGAAGTTCTACTGGTGATCGCGCCGCGCCATCCGGAGCGCGGCGCCGATCTGGCCGACGCGTTGCACGCCGGACGTCGCAGCGCCGGCGATCCGGTGGACGGTCCGGTCTACGTCGCCGACACCCTCGGCGAACTCGGCCTGTTCTTCCGCCTGGCCGACGTGGTGGTGATGGGCGGGTCGTTCCGGCCCGGCATCGGCGGCCACAATCCGCTGGAGCCCGCCCGCTTCGGCCGACCCATCCTCACAGGTCCGGACACATCCAACGCCGCCGACGCCTATGGCGGCCTGTTCGCGGACGCCGCAGCCATCGAGGCCGCAGATGGCGAAGCCCTGGCGCGGCACGTCTGCGGTCTCCTGGACCATCCGGCGATCGCCCGGCGAATGGGCGACGCCGCACTCGCCTATGCGCAACGCCAAGGCGCGACCTTGGGCGAGGCGGTGGCCGGACTCGAACCCCTGCTGCCGGCATGAAGCTCAGCACGCCGCGCTGGTGGTACAGCCGCGATGGGAAGACGGGCGCGGTGGCGCGCCTCCTGCTGTGGCCGATCTCCCTGATCTGGGCCGCGGCGACCGCGCGGAGGATCGCCGGCGGCCGGCCGGTCGATCCGGGCGTGCCGGTGATCTGCGTCGGCAACCTCACCGTGGGCGGCACGGGCAAGACGCCCGTGGTCCGGGAGATCGCCCGGCGGATGAACGGCACGGTGTTGTCGCGGGGCTACGGCGGCGCGCTGGTCGGACCGGTTCAGGTGGACCCCGCGCGCCACGACGCGGCCCAGGTCGGCGACGAGCCGCTGATGCTGGCGCAGGACCTCCCGGTCTGGATTTCCCGCGACCGCGCCGCCGGCGCGCAGGCCGCCGCCCGCGCCGGGGCGCAGGTCATCGTGATGGACGACGGGCATCAGAACCCTTCGGTGCGCAAGACCCTCTCCCTGGTGGTGATCGACGGCGAGACCCGCGACGACGAATGGCCGTTCGGGGACGGTCGCGTCTTCCCCGCCGGGCCCATGCGCGAGCCGCTGGACACCGGCCTGGCGCGGGCCGACGCTGCGGTGATCCTGCTGCCCGCCGACCTGGGGGTCCCGGATCCCGAGTTGCTGGCCGGCCTTTCGGCGGTTCCGGTGCTGATCGCCCGCCTTGCGCCCGCCGCAGCGCCGCCGAGCGGCCCGCAGGTCGGGTTCGCCGGCGTCGGCAAGCCCTGGAAGGTGGAACGCGCGCTGCAAGCCGCCGGCTGCGAACTGCGTGACTTCTGGCCGTTCCCGGACCACCACGCCTACGACGACGCCACGCTCCAGCGTCTCGCCGACCGCGCCGCCCAGTTCGGCGCCGGCCTGGTCACCACCGAGAAGGACTGGGCGCGCCTGCCGGCTGGCTGGCGCGCCAAGGTCGTCGCCTGGCCGGTTCGCGCCGTCTTCGAGGACGAGGCGGCGCTGGAGGCGCTTCTGGCGAAAGCCTAGCTCGCGCCGGCCTTCTGCGCGTAGCTCCAGCTCATTTCCGCCAGGCCCTGGACCCGCGGCGCGAGGGTCGGCGCATCCGGGTGGTTGGCGGTGCCGTCGCGCACCCGACCCAGGATCCCCTGCAGGATGCCCACCAAGCGGAACCCATTGTAGGCGAAATACCAGTTCAGGTCCGGCAGGCCTGACCGGCCGGTCAGGCTGCAGTAGTACTCCACCGCCTCGTCGATCGTCGGGATGCCGTGCGCCTTCAGGTCGGGGATTTCCGAGATCGCGCCGTTCACCCAGTTCATCAGCACGTAGGTGAAGTCGGCCAGCGGCTCGCCCAGGGTGCCCAACTCCCAGTCCAAAACCGCGGTGACCCGCGACTCGGTGGGATGGAAAATCATGTTGTCGATGCGGTAGTCGCCGTGCACGACCGAGGTGCGTTCCTGGGGCGGCAGCGTCTTGGGCAGCCACTCGATCAGGCGCTCGACCTCGGGAACGTGAACGGTTTCCGAGGCCTTGTACTGCTTGGTCCAGCGGTCGACCTGCCGGCCCATGTAGTTGCCGGGCTTGCCGTAGCCTTCGAGGCCGACCTTCCGGTAGTCGGTGTTGTGCAGGTCGGCCAGCGTCTTGATCTTGGCCTTGAAGATCGCGTTCCGCTCGGCAGGCGCGTAGGCCGGCAGGCTCTGGTCCCAGAGAATGCGACCCTCGACCATCTCCATGACGTAGAACCAGGTGC
>DASVNS010000257.1:0-13929 GCA_036383735.1 Phenylobacterium sp.
GGCATGGGCGTGCGGCAGCCGTCGCGCCCGCCGTCATAGGGCCAGTAGAGATCGCCCACCGGATCGCGCAGCTGGTCGCGGGCAAGCGCGGCCTGCGGCAGGCCCAGTTCCTCGCCCTGATAGATCAGCGTGGTCCCTTTGAGGCTCACCAGCAGGGCGAACAGCATCTTCGCCAGCTCCGGCGAGGCGGCCTCGCCGCCCAGCCGGGTGACGGTGCGCGGCACGTCGTGGTTCGAGAAGCTGATGGTCGGCCAGTGGCCTGGATACTTCGCCAAGGTCTCGAAGTGCCCGGTGACGAACGCCGCCTCGAGCTTTCGGGCCAGCAGCATCACGAAGGTGTAGCCCGAGTGCAGGCCGTCGACGGGGGTGCAGTAGGCGCCGCAACGGGCCTCTTCCTCGGAGAACTCGCCGAACACGAACCTCTCGCCCCCGCCTTGCCCGTCGTGCGCCTCGACCCGGCGACGAATGACGTCCAGCAGTCGGACGTTCTCTTCCAGGTTGGAGTCGTAGAGGTGCCGCTGCAGGTTGCCCGCGTGGCTCCAGTTCAACGGGCGCCGCTCGGCCATCGGCGCCGGCGGATTGGGCGTCAGCGCCGCGTCGTGCAGATAGGTGCCCGCCACGTCCAGCCGGAAGCCGTCCACGCCCCTGGCCAGCCAATGGTCCAGCACCGAGAGCGCCGCCTCCTGTGCGGCGGGCTCTCGCCAGTTCAGCTTGGGCTGCTGGCGCAGGAACTTGTGATGGTAGTGCTGCCGCCGCGCCGGCTGGTAGGCCCAGGCGGGGCCGCCGAACACCGATAGCCAGTTGTTGGGGGCTGTGCCGTCCTCCTGCGGATCGGCCCAGACGTACCAGTTGGCCTTCGGTCCGTCCTTGCCGCCGGTCAGGCTCTCCACGAACCAGGGATGGACGTCGGAGGTGTGGCTGAGCACCTCGTCCAGCACGACCTTCAGCCCGCGGCCGTGGGCGGCGTCCAGCAGGCGCCGGACGTCGTCGGCCGTGCCATAGTCCGCCTGGACGCCCTCGAAATCGGCGATGTCGTAGCCCCAATCGCGGTTCGGCGAGGGGTGGATCGGCGACAGCCAGAGGCCGTCGACGCCCAGGCTCTGGATGTAGTCCAGCTTGGCCATGACGCCGGGAAGGTCGCCATGGCCGTCGCCGTTGGAGTCGAAGAAGCTGCGGACGTAGACGTGGTAGAGGATCGCGCCTTTCCACCACGGCTGCGCCACGGGATCAGACCTCGGAGGCGTCGGTGACGATCTTCGACACCAGGCCGTAGGTCACCGCCTCCTCGGCGCTCATCCAGAAGTTCCGCTGGGTGTCCTTCACGACCTTCTCGAAGGTCTGGCCGGTCTCGCGGGCGATGAGGCGGTTCAGCCGATCCTGCATCTTGATGATCTCTTCCGCCTCGATCTCGATGTCCGAGGCCTGGCCGCGCACGCCGCCGGCCGGTTGGTGCAGCAGGAAGCGGGTGTTGGGCAGGCAGAGGCGGTTTTCCTTCTTGGCGCCCAGGAAGATGTGCGCCCCGGCGCTGGCCACCCAGCCGGTGCCGATCACCTTCACCTGCGAGCCGCAGAAGCGGATCATGTCGTGGATGGTGTCGCCGCTTTCCACGTGGCCGCCCGGCGAGTTGATGATCACGCGGATCGGCTTGTCGCTGTCGGAGGCCAGCGCCGTGATCTGGGCGGTGACCCGCTCGGCAAGCCGCATGTCGATCTCGCCGAAGATCAGCACGGTGCGCGACTTGAACAGCGCGTTCTGGACCGGCCCGGCGGTCATGGGCATATCGGGCAGGCGGCCCTTGTCCTCGTCGTCGCCGTCTTCGTCGTCGAGGTAGGAAATCCACTTCAGCATATTGGGCAGCCTTGTCTTGTCGCCGAGCGCGCGGCGGAGTTTCGTCCCCCAACAGCTATTGGTCCGAGCGCCGTCCGGCAAGCGGGCACGACGCGGTAATCGTGCTTACTGCGTCGCTGCGGGGTCCGGCGGGCCTGGAACGGACCCGCCTTGCCCGGTTCGTCGCCGCGTGACCTTGACCGGCGGCTCCCCGCCGTCGCAAGTTGGCGTCAACTTAAACAAGTGTTTGGAAGGACGCCCGATGAGCCAAGTTCTCGATGCCCCCAAGGTCAACGCCGGCGGCCTGTTCGATCTCTCCGGCAAGGTGGCGGTGATCACCGGCTCGTCGCGCGGGATCGGGCGGGCGATCGCCGAACGCATGGCCGATCAGGGGGCGAAAGTCGTGATCTCGTCGCGCAAGGCGGGACCCTGCGAAGAGGTGGCCAACGGCATCAATGAAAAGAAGCCGGGTCACGCCGTCGCCGTGACGGCCAACATCTCCAGCCAGGAAGACCTTCAGCGGCTGATGGACGAGGCGCGCAAGGCGTTCGGCAAGATCGACATCCTGGTCTGCAACGCCGCCTCGAACCCGTTCTATGGCTCGCAGCTCGAGATCAGCGACGATGCGTTCCGCAAGGTGCTCGAGAACAACATCATCGCGAACAACTGGATGATCAAAATGGTCGCGCCCGAGATGAAGGCGCGCAAGGACGGCGCGATCATCGTCATTTCGTCGATCGGCGGCCTGCGCGGTTCCGACGTGCTCGGCGCCTACGCCATCTCCAAGGCGGCCGACATGCAGCTGGCCCGCAACCTGGCTCGGGAGCTGGGTCCCTACAACATCCGCGTGAACTGTGTCGCGCCGGGCCTGGTGAAGACCGACTTCGCCAAGGCGCTGTGGGACAACCCGGAGATCGAGGCGCGCTACAGCTCCGACACCCCGCTTCGCCGCCTGGGCGAGCCCGACGACCTGGCCGGGGCGGCGGTCTATCTGGCGTCGCGCGCGGGCGCCTGGACCACCGGGCAAACGATCGTCGTCGATGGCGGCTCGACCAGCTGAGCTACACCGGCATTCGGCCCCTGCGCTGGTGGATCATGCCGGCGCAGGGATCGGCTGCGCCACCGCCGACAGCTCTCGCGCCCTGGCCAGCCGCTTGACGCCCTCGTCCAGGGTGGCGTCCGCCTTGGAGAAACAGAGGCGGACGATGGTCGTTATCGGGTCGGTCTCGTAGAAGGCCGAGACCGGGATGGCGGCCACGCTGGCCTCCCTGACCGCGCGCAGGCAGAAGCCGCGATCGCCCTCACCGATCCCGGAACCTGGCAGGTCGACGTTGAGGAAATAGGTGCCCTGGCTGGGCAGCACCGCGAACCCCTCGCGCCGCAGCCCCTCGGTCAGCCGGTCGCGGGACCGTTCCAGGTCGCGCGGCATGTCGCGGAACCAACCCGCGGGGTTGTCCAGACCCCAGGCGACGGCGGCCTGCAGGTTCGGCGGCGTGGTGAAGGTGAGGAACTGGTGGGCGCGGGCCAGGCTGTGGGTCAGAGCGGGCGCCGCGCAGAGGAAGCCCACCTTCCAGCCCGTCAGCCCGAACATCTTCCCCGCCGATCCGATCTTCACCGTCCGCTCGCGCATGCCGGGATAGGCGATCAGCGGACGATGCCGCGCCGCGCCGAACACCACCTGTTCCCAGACCTCGTCGCAGATGGCGATCACGTCGTGGGCCACGCAGAACGCCGCCAGCAGCGCCAGGTCTTCGTCCGGCAACACCACGCCGGCGGGGTTGATCGGATTGTTCAGCACCACGAGCCGGGTGCGTTCGCTGACCGTGGCCTCCAGCATCTCCCGCGTGAACCGCCAGTGCGGCGGCTCCAGTCGCACGAGCCTGGCGACGCCTCCGGCCCGCCGGATCAGCGGCAGATAGGCGTCGTAGAAGGGTTGGAAGACCACCACCTCGTCCCCCGGCTCGATCAGGGCCAGGAAGCTGGCGGCCAGCGCCTCGGTCGCGCCCGAGGTGACCGTGACCTCGGACGCCCAATCCAGGTCGAGACCCTGGGTGCGGCCGTAATGCGCCGCCACCGCCTGCCGCAGTTCTGGCAGGCCGGCCATCGGCGGGTACTGGTTGTAGCCGGTAAGCACAGCCTCGGCCGCCTTGGCCCGCACCGCCTCCGGTCCCGGGTCGTCGGGAAAACCCTGGCCCAGGTTCACGGCGCCGGTCGCCCGCGCCAGGCCCGACATCTCCTCGAAGACGGTGGTCGGCAGGTCTGCAAAAATCGGATTGGCCATCCTCGCGACTTTGGCTTCGGAATTGCGCTCTGACCACCCGAAGGCTTGCATTGAGTTGCGAACGACTCGCAATATCAATAATCTCCTGCGGACGGAAGGAGCCACGGCCATGTTCGAGACGGCGCACGAAGAGCTCACCCACGGCGAGCGCCTGCTGATCCGCACGGTGCGGTTGCTGGTGCTGACCATCCCCTGCCATAGCCTCAAGGAGCTGTTCACCCACGCCTGCGGCTGTGCAGGGCGTGAGGCCTACCGCACCCTGGAGGTGTTCCTCCAACAGCTGAGCCTGCACGGCCGGCGTCGGCTGACCTCGTCTCTGCCCGCCGATCCGCGGCTGACGTCGGACGAGGCCACGCTGATCGACGCATTCGCCTGCGCCCAGGCCGAGGACTACCGCGCCCTCGACGAGCGGCTCACGGGGCTCCTGCGCGCCGCGCCGCCGCCGGCGCTCGGCGCAGCCGCCTGCCTGGTGGCCCAGGCGTTCGCGCTGAATGGCTTGCTGCTGCGAACGCGCGCGACGCCGGACCAAGCCATGCTGATGGCGGCCGAGTAGTCACTTGCGGTCGCGCGCCAGTCGCAGGATCGCGCCATTGCGATCGTCGGCCACCCAGATCGACCCGTCCGCCGCTACGGCCATGCCCACCGGGGCGCCGGCCGGACGCTCTCCCTTCTCGGCCTGCCAGCCGGGCGTGAGGTCGAGCGGCTTGGCGGCCATCGGCCGGCCGGAGCCGTCCAGCCCATAGGCCAGCAGCCGCGAGCCCGTGGGACGATAGCCGTGCAGGCTGACGATCAGGCGGCCGGCCAGCTCCGGGAACATCGCGCCCTGGTACTCGATCAGGTCCAGCGGCGCGCCGTGGGCCGGCAGCAACCGCTCCGGCTTGCGGTAGGGCGCGCAGGAGATCTGCCTCGCCTTCCATGCCGGCGCCGGCTGGTTGGCTCCCACGCAATAGGGCCAGCCGTAATTGGCGCCCGGCTCGATGACGTTCAGTTCCTCGGGCGGCCAAGCCGGGGCGGCGACATCGATGTTGTTCTCCGCTTGCAGGATGGCGCCTGCCCGCGTCCGCACGAGCGCCAGGGAGTTGCGCAGGCCGCGCGCGAAGACGGTGGGGGCGCTCGTCCATCGGCCGGGCCCGGCGGGCGCAAAGCGCCAGAGCGCGGCCTGTTGGTCGGCCTCGGCGCAGCGAACCTGTCCCGGCCTGGGCGGGCATTGGTCGGAGGGCGCTCCGACATTGACCAGCAAGGCGCCGTCGGCATCGAAAATGAAGGCCGAGAGCGGGTGACGGTTGGCGTGCAGGCGGTTGTCGGGCAGGCCGGTGACCACTTGCGTCAGCGTAGTTTGCGGCTCGGCGGCGTCGGGATCGAACCGGCTGATCCGGCTCATCTCGCCCAGATAGACCTTGCCATCCGGCCCAACGGCCAGGGTATGCGGCAGGTCCAGGCGGGTCAGGAGGCGCTTCAGGACCGGTTCGCCCGACCGCTTCGGCGTCAGCCGCCAGACCGAGCCGCGGCCGGCGTCCCAGGTCCCGAGATCGACCACCAGCCAGTCGCCATCTGGCAGCGGGAGCAGGGTCCGTGGCATGTGGATCGTGCGCTTGGACGGCGGCAGGCCGGTGGCGGGCGGGGCCAGGACGATCCCGGCGCACATGCCCCTGGCCGTCTCGATCGCCGCGCGCGGATAACCGTCGCAGGTGCGTCCGTCACGGGCGTAGCCCTGGGCCTGCGCCGCGGCTGCCAGCAGCGCCAGGGCCAGGCCGGCGATCAACCCTCGCATGGAACTCAGTTCTGGGACGCCAGCACCACGCCCAGCAAGACGGCGCACCAGTGAGCGGCCGCGGCGGCCACCACATGGCCGTGCCAGATGGCGCGTGAGAACTTGAGCCGCTTGTTCACGTAGAAGATCACGCCGGTCGAATAGAGCACGCCGCCGGTGACCAGCAGCGCCATGGCGTACCAGGCGAGGGTGTCGATCATCGGCTTCAGGGCGACCACGACGAGCCAGCCCAGGACCAGGTAGACCGCGACCCAGAACTTGCGGTCGATGCCCACGAGGAACAGTTTCCCGAGCGCGCCCAGGGCCGCAATGCCCCAGACGGCCCCGGTCATCCAAGGTCCCCAGGCGCCGGGCAGGTTCAGCGTGAACGGCGTGTACGAACCGGCGATCATCAGGAAGATGCCGGCGTGGTCCAGTCGCCGCAGCAGGGGCCGGTACTGGGGCCTGGCGAAATTATAGGCGGTCGAAAACGCCAGCATCGCGATGATGCCGGCGGCGTAGATCGACACGCCGACCACCTGGCTGATCGACCCCTTCATCACCGCCAACGTCAGAAGGACGATGCCGCCGATCAGGGCGAGCGTCAGTCCCATCACATGCACGACGAGGTCGGCGCACTTGGCGGCTGGCGTGGGGTAGTGGCGGGGCGGATAAGGGCGTTCGACGGAGGCCATGGAGAAACTCCTAGGCCTCTTCCGTGTCATGCCGATGGCGGAGTTGTCTACTCGTCCTTGACGCGTTTTTTACGGAACGAGGGGTTCAGGACCTTTTTACGCAGGCGGATCGATTTGGGCGTGACCTCCACCAGTTCGTCCTCCTCGATATAGGCGATGGCCTGCTCGAGGGTGGGGCGACGCGGGGGGGTCAGGCGAACGGCCTCGTCCTTGCCGGACGCGCGCACGTTGGTCAGCTGCTTGGCCTTCATCGGGTTGACGTCCAGGTCGTCGGCCCGGGCGTTCTCGCCGATGATCATGCCCTGATAGGTCTTCTCGCCGGCGCCCACGAACATGAAGCCGCGATCTTCGAGGTTCCACAGCGCGAAGGCGGCGGTCTCGCCGTCGGAGTTCGAGACCAGCACGCCCTTACGGCCGGCGTCGATGGGGCCCTTGTAGGGCTCGTAGTGGCTGAACACGCGGTTGAGCACGCCCGAGCCGCGGGTGTCGGTCAGGAACTCGCCCTGGTAGCCGATCAGCGAGCGCGAGGGGCTCATCAGGCTGATGCGGGTCTTGCCCGCGCCCGACGGGCCCATGTCCTTCAGCTCGGCCTTCCGTGCAGACAGCTTTTCGATGACGATGCCGGTGAATTCCTCGTCGACGTCGATCATCACGTCTTCGATGGGCTCCAGCCGTTCGCCGGTCTCCGGATCGCTCTGGAACACCACGCGCGGACGGCTGATGGAGACCTCGAAACCCTCGCGGCGCATGCTCTCGATCAGTACGCCGAGCTGCAGCTCGCCGCGGCCGGCCACCTCGAAGGCGTCGCGCTCGGACGTCTCGGTCACCCGGATGGCGACGTTGGACTCGGCTTCCTTCTGCAGGCGGGCGGCGATGACGCGGCTCTGCACCTTGTCGCCCTCGCGGCCGGCCAGCGGACTGTCGTTGACCGAGACGGTCATCGAGATGGTCGGCGGGTCGATCGGCTGGGCGGGCAGGGCCTCGGTGACTTCCAGGGCGCACAGGGTGTCGGCCACCGTGGCCTTCGACAGGCCCGCGATGGCGACGATGTCGCCGGCCTCGGCGTCTTCGATCGGCTGGCGCTTCAGCCCGCGGAAGGCCAGCACCTTGGTGATGCGGCCGCGCTCGATTTCCTTGCCGTCGCGGCTGAGCGCCTTGATCGCCAGGCCGGGGACGGCCTTGCCGCTCTCGATGCGGCCGGTCAGCAGACGACCCAGGAAGGGGTCGTTCTCGATCAGCACCGACAGGATCTGGAAGGACTCGTCTTTGCGGGCCTCGGCCTTCGGCGGCGGCACGTGGTCGACCACCAGGTCGAAGAGCGGACCGAGGTTGTCGTTGGGCTTGGCCATGTCGAGCGTGGCCCAGCCGTTCTTGCCCGAGGCATAGATGTGCGGGAAGTCGAGCTGTTCGTCCGTCGCGCCCATGGCCGCGAACAGGTCGAACGCGTCGTTCAGGACACGGTCGGGATCGGCGTGCGGCCGGTCGACCTTGTTGAGGCAGAGGATCGGGCGAAGGCCCATCTTCAACGCCTTGCCCAGCACGAACTTGGTCTGGGGCATGACGCCCTCTTCAGCGTCCACCAGCAGGACGCAGCCGTCCACCATGCCGAGGATCCGCTCCACCTCGCCGCCGAAGTCGGCGTGGCCGGGGGTGTCGATGATGTTGATGCGGGTTTCGCCCGCCGTGCCATGCCACAGGACCGAGGTGCACTTGGCCAGGATGGTGATGCCGCGTTCCCGCTCCTGATCGTTGGAGTCCATGGCCCGTTCGACCGTCGCCTCATTGGCTCGGAAGACGCCGGACTGGGCGAGCAGCTGGTCCACCAGCGTGGTCTTGCCGTGGTCGACGTGGGCGATGATGGCGATGTTTCGGAGTGACATGGGTAGCGGCAGTCTCTTTCAGAAGGCGCGCGCTTGTAGGGGAAGCCGCAGCATCCCGCTAGCCTGTTGTGCGCCGCACCTAACATCGAACAGCGGCGACGTGGCCGTATTCACTGTTTTCAAACAGAAAATCTTGTTGTCGTCCGGGGGTGCGACACAAAAGATTTCGAGGCGCCCCTTGCTCTATTGTGCGCCGCACACTAGCTTCACAGTACGAGACGTCGTTGACGTCTTTTGCCCATGCTGGGCGTTTCCTCCCTGATTGAACTGCCGCGCCCGATGGCGCGGCTTTTTTTTGGCCCAACGCCGAGGCTGTCGCCGTCTGTCGGTGGCTGCGCTGGGTAATCTCAACGCGGCGCCAGGAAATCTCCGCTGGCGAACGCAAGGCGGGCGCCTACCTGACAGGCGACGCCACAGCCTTGAGGACTCTCACCATGCCTTCGCTTTTCGACCCGCTGAAGATCGGCGATCTGACGCTGAAGAACCGCATCGTCATGTCGCCGCTGACGCGGGCGCGGTCGGGCGTCGCCCGGGCCCCGGGGCCGCTGGTCGCCGAGTACTACGCCCAGCGCGCCTCGGCCGGACTGATCATCTCGGAGGCCACGTCGGTCACTCCGCTGGGCGTCGGCTATGTCGACACGCCGGGGATCTGGTCCGAGGAACAGGTGGAGGGCTGGAAGCTCACCACCAAAGCCGTCCACGACGCCGGCGGCGTGATCTTCATGCAGCTCTGGCACGTGGGCCGGCTCTCCGACCCCAGCCTCCTGGATGGCCAGGCGCCGGTATCCGCCAGCACGATCGCCGCCAGGGGCGACGTCAGCCTGCTGCGGCCCAAGCGGCCCTATCCCACCCCGCGGGCGCTCACGATCCAGGAGATCGCCGAGGTGGTGGAGGCCTATCGCCGGGGCGCGGAAAACGCCAAGCGCGCCGGGTTCGACGGCGTCGAACTGCATGGCGCCAATGGCTACCTGCTCGACCAGTTCCTGCAAGACGGCAGCAACAAGCGCACCGACGAATACGGTGGCTCGATCGAGAACCGGGCGCGCCTGACGCTCGAGGCCGTGGATGCGGCGATCTCGATATTCGGGGCCGAGCGTGTCGGTCTGCACATCGCGCCCCGCGGCGACGCCCACGACATGGGCGATAGCGATCCGCTGGCGACCTTCACCTATGTGGCCCGTGAGGCCCGCAAGCGCGGCCTGGGCTTCCTGTTCGCACGCGAGCATGTGGGAGACGGCCGGATCGGCCCGCAGCTCAAGGCCGCGTTCGGTGGGCCCTACATCGTCAACGAGGGGCTGACCGACCTGGATGGCGCCCAGGCCCTGCTGGACGCCGGCGAAGCCGACGCCGTGTCCTTCGGCAAGCTGTTCATCTCCAACCCAGACCTGCCGACCCGCCTCAAGGCCCGCGCGCCGCTGAACGCGTGGAATCTGGAGACCTTCTATTCGCCCGGCGCCGAGGGCTACACCGACTACCCTGCGCTGGAGGCGGCGGAAGGCTGATCCGGCTCAGGACGCCTTGAGGGCCGACCAGTCGGCGACCGCCAGGGCCCGGGTCAGTCGCTCGACATTGGCGCGCAGCGACTCGAACCCCGAGGTAGGCGAAAGCGTGGCCTCGTCCAGGTAAAGCCCGCGGTTGATCTCGATCTGCAGCGCATGCGCCTGACGGTGGGGCTGGCCGTAGTGCTCGGTGGTGTAGCCGCCCGCATAGGGCATGTTCCGGGTGACGCGGTATCCCATGGCCTCGAGCTCACGCTCGACCCGCATCGGCAGGACGCCCGCGCAAGCGGCGCCGAACCGGTCTCCCAGGACGATATCGCAGGGCCGGTCGCGCCCGGCCGCCTTGGCCGCCGCGGCCGGCATGGAATGCCAGTCCACCAGGATGGCGAAGCCGTGGGCGGCCCGGGCTTCGGCGATGAGCCCGCTCAGCGCCTCGTGGTATGGGCGATGTGCGCCCTCGATGCGCCGGCGCGCCTCGGCGAACGTGAGCTTGCGCCGATAGATCTCCTGGCCTTCCGAAACCACGCGGGCGATGGCGCCCAGGCCGGCCGCCACGCGCGCCGTGCGGGCGCGGGCGAACTCCGGCAGCTGGTCCGAGAACATCGCCGGGTCCAGCTCGAAGGGTTCGCGGTTCAGGTCGATGTAGGCGCGCGCGATGCTGGCGGTGATCACGGCCGCGCCATGATCGGGCGCCTGGGCGATCAGATCGTCCACGAAGGCGTCTTCGGACCGCCGGATCGAGATCGCGTCCAGGGCGGCCGCCGACATCATGTCCTCGGGATAGAGCCGGCCGGAGTGCGGCGACGCGAACACCAGCGGCGTCGGGGGGGAGCCCTCGGGCCCTGCCCGCCGCACCTGGAACGCTTCGCCCAGGGTGGACGACACAGTTCCGGGGAAAGGTTCGAGGGCGTTCATCGCCCCCATACAACGCCGTAGCGGCCCCCAGCGTCAAACCGGCTTCCACTGGCCCTTTACGGTTCGATAGCTATTATGAGCGATCAAGCATTCAGCAGCCATGTCACGCATCCTCCTCGCCGAAGACGACGATTCCCTCCGCGGCTTCCTGGCTCGCGCGCTTGAACGCGCCGGCCATGAGGTGACCTCCTGCGCGGACGGCGAGGAAGCCGTTACGTTCCTGGACGAGCCGTGGGACCTGTTGCTCACCGACATCGTCATGCCCGGCCTCGACGGCATCGAGGTGGCCCGCCAGGCCGCCGCCAAGCACCCGGGCCTGCGGATCATGTTCATCACCGGCTTTGCCGCCGTGGCCCTGGCCGCGGGCGAGCAGGCGCCGGCGGGCGCCAAGGTGCTGTCGAAGCCCATCCACCTTCGTGAGATCGTCTCCGAGGTCGAGCGGATGATCGCCGCCTGAAAAGGTGGCTTCGGCCCCGCTTGCTAAGGCTGGGGTCGATCTGTATATCCCCGCCTTCCCGAAGGTACGGACGTGTAGCTCAGCGGGAGAGCACCTCGTTGACATCGAGGGGGTCACAGGTTCAATCCCTGTCACGTCCACCATCGGATTCAAGGACTTAGGGGCCTCGGCCCCGGTCCGCTTCCCAGAATGCTCCCCGGCATCATAGTGGCTCACCCCGTCTGGGGACCCGCGGTTCAGTCCGCCCAGGCGTCCAGCGTCTCGCCCAGCGCCGCCTTGAGCGGGCCGAGCCAGGGCTCGAAGCGCCGCCACTGATCCACGCCCTCGCGGAAGATGGGTTTGCGGACCTGCTCGGAGCTGACGGTCCGCACGGCCCGCGCGTTTCGGTGGAAGTCCAGACAGGCCGGCTCGAAAGGCAGCCGGCAATGGTCCAGCAGGCGGCGGATCTGGCCTTCGGTATCGGCCACCAGGTCCTCATAGATCACCCGGCACACCCGCCCCGGCAACACCTGGTCCCAGTGGCGCATCAGGTCCACGTAGTCGGCATAGTAGCGGCCAAGGTCGGTCAGGTCGTACGAGAACGCCTGCCCCTGCGCGAAGTGCTGCTTGAACGCCGAGAACCCGCAGCCCAGGGGATGGCGCCGCACATCGATGATCCGGGCGTTCGGCAGCACCAGGTGGATCAGGCCGACGTGCTGGAAGTTGTTCGGCATCTTGTCGATGAAGAACGGCCGCCCAAGCTTGCGATGCACCTGCGTCCGCGCCAGGAACCGCTGGCCCAGCGTCGTCAGCTCCGTCAGGCTCAGGGTGGCGATCGGGTCCGGATAGCGTCGGTCGGGCCGGTCGAGGTCGCGGGCGATCAGACCGACGTCCGGCAACTCCATCGTGCCTTCCACCGCCGAATGGCTGGCCAGGATCTGCTCGACCAACGTCGAGCCGGCCCGGGGTAGCCCCACGACGAAAATCGGCGCGGGGTCCGAAGCGCCGGCCCCAAGCCGTTCGGCGAAGAACTCTCGGGTGAACAGCGCCCTGGAGCGACGCGTCTGCGCCGTTGTCTCGTCCGCGTCATAGGTGGCCTCGGCGCGGCGCACGGCTGCGCCTGCGGCGTAATGGCGGAAGGCGCCTTCGTCGTCGCCTCGGTCCTCCAACGCCTTGCCGAGTGCATAGTTGAGATGCAGCCGGTCCACGTCCGGCAGGTCGGGCCGCGCCAGTTGGGCGCACATGGCCTCCACCTCCGCCGGCTCGAAGGCGGCCACCTTCAGGTTGGCCAAGCTCCAATAGGCGTCGCCCAGTTCCGGGGCGAGGGCGATGCAGCGCTTGTAGGCGCTCGCCGCCTCTCCGCCCCGCCCCAGGGTCCGCAAGGCGTGGCCGTAGTTCAGCCAGACCTGCGGCTGGCGGGGCACGTCGGCGAGCAGGCCCTCATAGATCCCGATCCCCCGCGCATCCTCGCCGATCAGGCCCAGGCAGGCGGCGAGCAGGTTGCGGTAGGCCGGGTCGCCGGGGTCGGCCGCCAGCAACTGCTCCACGTGCGGGATCGCGTCGGCGCCCTTCTGCTGGCGGAACAGCGCCTCCGCATAGGAAAAGCGCGCCCCGTCGTGGTCGGCATCCCGTCCGAGAACGCGGGCCAGCAGAACCTCGGCGTCGGCATGCCGCCCCAGCCGGCCGAACAGTTCGCCCAGCATGCGGAGCGCCGCCGCATCGTCCGGCCGCGACGCGACATGGGCCCGGAGCAGCTGTTCGGCGTGGGTCGTATGGCCGGCGAAGATCGCCTCGGCGGCCGGGCGGAGCGCCGGGTCGCGCACGGCCGCGCGGGCATGCTCGGCAAAGGCGCGCTCGGCGCCGGGCAGGTCGCCGACTGCGAACAGCCGCTCGCCCAGGGCTCGCCATGCCTCCGGCAGTTCGCGGTTGAGCGCCACCGCCTGGCGCAGGGCCGACAACCCTGACTCGGCATCACCGAGCGCGCCCAACACCAGACCCAGCTCATACTGGGTGAGGGCGGCGCGCGGATAGGCTCGCGCCAGCGGTTCCAGGATCGCCTTCGCGCCGGTCATATCGCCGTTGCGGCGGCGCGCGGATCCCAGGATCAACAAAGCGCGCGGCTCGTTCGGCGCGAGCTGCAGGATCGCCAGCGCCTCGCGGCCGGCCTGGACGGGGTCGGTGGCCAGCAAGGCCGAGGCGTGCTCGATCGCCGCGGTGAAAGACGCCGGCTGCGCCATGGGAAGCGCCCTCAGTGGATCAAAGCTGCGGAGTCCGGTGGGCCAGGGTCGCACCCTGGCCCACCGCCCGCGTCAGAAGCTGTAGGTCACGCGGCCGTAGTAGTAGCCGCCGTTGATGCCGAAGGGCGAGAAGCCCAGCGGCGCTCCATACACGTTCGAGCCGTCCGCCGGCCGGACCCCGCCGGAGCCGTTCGGGATGTTCGGAACCTTCGGCGCCTTGTGGTTGAAGAGGTTGTTGGCGCCGATGTTGACCTTCACGGACTCGGTGATGGCGTAGCCAACGTCGAGGTCGGTGATGGCGGTCGTGCCGAACTTCACCTTGGTCCCGCCGATCCCGGTGCCATCCGGGCTGACGATCTCCGAGGACTTCCCGTAGACCGTCTCGCGCAGGTTCACGGTAAGTTTCGAC
>DASVNS010000258.1:0-3094 GCA_036383735.1 Phenylobacterium sp.
CGGCTGGGCCCGCGCCCGCTGCGAGCAGGCGTTCTGCGCCCTGCTGGGCGCCGAGATCTTCGGCGACCCTGGCCTGAACGCCGCCGCGGAGGTCGCCTTCCGTGACGCCCGCGGCCATGTGCGTGGCGGCCTGGCCGGCCCGCTGGCCGACGTCGGGCTGCTGGCCATCGAAGGCCGCCGCGAGCTGGATCATCTGGACGCCGCCGGGGCGCGCGCCTTCTTCGACCGTTTCAACCCGCCCATTGCGGCCCTCGACGCGATCGGAAAACGCGTCACCGCCGCCCGCGCGCTGGCCGCCGAGGCGCGCCTGATCCGCGCCGACCTGCTGTGCGGCTGGGGCGCCCGCCTCAAGGACGGCGAGCTGCTGGACCTCGCGGCGCGTGAGGCTTCCACCGCCGGCGATCGGCTGGACTCGTCCTACGAGCCGCTCACCTGGGCGCGGGCCAAGATCGCCCACGGCCAGGCCCTGGCCCTGCGCGGCGAGGCGGTCGGCGACGTCGACGCCCTGGCCGCCGGCGCCGGCGCTCTCGCGCAGGCCGTCGACAACCTCACCCGCGAGCACAGCCCCCTGGATTGGGCGCGCACCCAGGTCGCCCTGGCCCAGGCGCTGCAGGCCCTGGGCGAGGCCTCGGACGACGCCCGCGCCTTCGAGCACGCCGTCTCCGGCTACGATCGCGCCAACCTGGTGCTGAAGGAAACCCCGACCCTGCCGCTGCGGGGTCTGGCCGCCGGTGCGCGCGCGGTCTGCCTCGCCCGCACCGCTGAGCTCACCGGCGACGCCGCCGTGCTGGACGCCGCCGAAGCGGCCATGAAGATCGAGCTGGCCGCCTTGTCGCCCCGGCGCGATCCGGTCGGCTGGGCCCTGGCGCAACTGCACCTGGCGCGTCTCTACGAGGCCCGCATGGGCATCACCGGCAAGGATCGCGGTGAACGGGCCGCGGCGCTGATGTCCCTGGACGCCGCCCTGGACGTTTTCGCCGAGCATGGCCTGCGCTCGCTCAGCGTCGTCGCCAACGAGGCCATCGACCGCCTGCACGACCAGCGCGAGCGCTCGAAGAACTGAGGCGTTTAGCGGCCTCTCCACCATCTGAGGCCCGCCCGCTCGGCGGCTTCCAGCAGCGCATGCAGCGCCACGCCCATGGCGCCCAGCACCACCAGGGCGGCGATCATCCGCGCGGTCTGCAGCTTGTTGCCGGCGTCCAGCATCTGCCATGCCAGCCCCTGGACCTTGCCGGATCCGGCCCCGAACTCGGCTACCACGGCGCCGATCAGGGCAAGCCCCGCGCCGACCTTGTGTCCTTCGAGCAGGAAAGGCACGGCCGACGGAAGCCGCAGGCGCGCCACACGCCGCCAGCGGCTGGCGCCGTAGAGGGTGAACAGCCGCTCCAGGTCGGGATCGGCCGAGCGCAGGCCCGCCGTCGCGCCCGAGAAGATCGGGAAGAACGCGACGAGCACCGCCAGCGCCACCAGCGCCCGGCCCGGGTGGTCCAGCCCGGCCCAGATCAGCAGCAGCGGCGCGATGGCCACCACCGGCGTCACCTGGACCACCGAAGCCAGCGGCCGGATCGCCCGGTCGAGCAGCGGGCTCAGCGACGTCAGGATCGCCAGGGCCTGGGCGATGAGGCTGGCGATCGCCAAGGCGATCACGGCTGTGGAAAGCGTGTGCCCGGCCGCCGTGACCAGGGTCGGCAGATTGCCCACCAGCGCCACGGCGACCGCCGACGGCGGCGGCAGGAAATAGGCGGGCACATGCGTGGCGCGGCAGGCGATCTCCCAGACCGCCAGCAGCAGGGCGACAAGCGCCAGCGGCGCAAGCCGGGTCACGCCGCGATCCCTGCGGCCAGCGCGGCGGAGACCGCCTCCGCCGTGGCGCGGAAGGCCGCCTCGGTGCGGAAATGAGCCGGCCGCGGCATCGGCCCCTCCACGGGGAACTCGCCGGCGATGCGACCCGGCCCCCGGGTCATCACCACCACGCGCGAGGCCATGTAGACCGCCTCCTCGACGTTGTGCGTCACGAAGACGATGGCGGGCTTCGAGGTCGCCCAGAGCGCCAGCACGTCGTCGGCCAGGGCGCGGCGGGTGATCTCGTCCAGCGCCGCGAAGGGTTCGTCCAGGAGCAGCAGCTTCGGTTCGGTCGCCAGCGCGCGGGCCAGCGACACCCGCATGGCCATGCCGCCCGAGAGCTGCACTGGCCGCTTCGCCTCGGCGCCGGCCAACCCGACGCGGGCCAGCACCGCGCTGGCGCGCTCATGCGCTTCGGCCCTGGCCATGGCGGCCAGCTCCAGCGGGAGCGCCACATTGGCCTGCGCCGAGAGCCATGGCGCCAGTGTGGGCGCCTGGAACACCACGGCGGTCTCGCCCCGACCCGCGGTCCGGCTGACGATCCCGCGGCTTGGGGTCTCCAGGCCGGCCAGCAGGCGCAATGCCGTGGACTTGCCGCAGCCGGACGGTCCGACCAGCGCCACCGCCTCGCCGGCCCCGACCTCCAGGGTCAACGGCCCCAGCGCCCGACCCCGATCGTAGTCGACCTCGACGTCCCGGAGCGCGACGGCGATCGTCACTTGGGCGCGAACTGCAGGGTATAGGCGCGTCGGTAGTCGAGGGTCTTCGGATAGACGCCCTGGGCGGCGGCCACGTCGAAGAAGGCTTTCCAGCGGGCGTCCGTCATCGACCCCGCCGGGGCGCCCTGGTCGCCGCCAACGATGCCGTAGCTGCGCATCTTCTCCCGGGCCTGGTCGAGGACATCCTGGGTCATCTCGGGATTGTCCTTCCTGATCAGGGCGTCGGCGGCGGACGGGTCGCCGGTCAGGTAGTCGGTCCAACCCTTGGCGCTGGCCTCGACGAAAGCCTTCACGGCGGCCGGGTTCCTGGCGATCAGGCCGTCCGTCGCCAGCACCATGGTAGCGTAGCCGGGATAGCCTTCGTCCGCGAGCAGGAAGACCTTCGGCTTCAGGCCGGCCTGCTTCTCGATGGTGTAGGGCTCGCTCGTCGCATAGCCCTGCTGCGCGGCGCGCTTGTCGGCCAGGAACGGGGCCGGGTTGAAGGTATATTTGCGCACCTGGTCGTCGGTGAAGCCGTACTTGGCCTTCAGCCA
>DASVNS010000259.1:0-5502 GCA_036383735.1 Phenylobacterium sp.
GCGCCGTCGCGCGCAGCGGCCTGGGCGATGGCGAATCCGCGGTCGAGGGCGCTGGCGCAGGCCTCGCGGGTCATGGCCGGCTCGCGCGCCGCGTTCGCCGTGCCTCGCCCGATCTTGGCGTCGACGAGCGCCGGGTGGGCGGGCAGGTCCGCGTCGACGCCAGCGTCGATCACCTGGACCCGGACGTCGGCCGCGGCGGCGAAGGCGCTCACCGTGGCGCGGCCCGAAAGGAACATGCCGACCATGGCGGCGGTGATCGCGCTGGGATAGGCCGACACGCCCTCGGCGTTGAGACCGTGGTCGCCGGCGAAAACAAGCACCGTCGCAGGGCCGATCCGGGGATCCGGACGCCCCTGTATCGTTCCGATGCGCACGGCGAGCTCCTCGAGCCGGCCCAGCGAGCCCGGGGGTTTGGCCTTGCCGTCGACGGCCTGGCGCAGCGCCAGCCGCACCGCCGGATCCAGGGGCGGGAGCGCCGGCGCGGTCCATTCGGGCGGGGCGGCTTGCGCCTTCGTCATCTTCAGTGGCCTTTCAGCTTTGCGATCTGCGCGAGGGCGGCGAGGTCGAGGGATCGATCGAGGACGCCCGCGATCTCATCGAGCGCGGCGTCCACGATCTCGCCGTGATCGGCGCCGGTGGCGCGCGCGCCGAAGCTCTCCAGGAAGGCGGCGCGGAAAGCCCCCGCCTGGAAGAGCCCGTGCACATAGCCGCCCGCCACCCGTCCGTCGGAGGTCATGGCCCCGTGCGCGCCCTGCTCGGCGATATCGAGGAACGGCCTGGAGAGGTCGGCGCCCCATGTGCGGCCTACGTGCATCTCGTAGCCGGCGAACTCCGCGTGCCCGAACGCGATCCCCCGCCCGCGGACCTCTTGCAGCACCTTGTCGCCGGTGAGCACGGTCTCGACGTCGAGGAGGCCGAGGCCGGCGGCCTCGCCTGGCGGGCCTTCGATCCCATCCGGATCGGCGATGCGGCGGCCCAGCATCTGGTAGCCGCCGCAGATCCCCAGCACGCGCCCGCCGCGTCGCAGGTGCGCGGCGAGGTCGAGGTCCCAGCCCTCGGCGCGCAGGAAGGCGAGGTCGGCGAGGGTGGCCTTGGAACCCGGTAGGATCACCAGGTCGGCGTCGCCCGGCAGCGCGGTCCCTGGCGGAATGAAGCTCATCGTGACGTCCGGCTCCTGCTCGAGGGGGTCGAAGTCATCGAAGTTGGCGATGCGCGGCAGGCGCGGGACGACGATGTGCACGCGGCCGCGCGTCTTGCCGTTCTTGCGCGCCTGCAGGGCGACGGCATCCTCCGCAGGGAGTCGGGCGGCGGCGGCGAGCCACGGGATCAGGCCCAGGTCCGGCCAGCCGGTCAGCCGCGCGATGGCCTCGCGCCCGGTATCGAACAGCGAGGGGTCGCCGCGGAACTTGTTGATGACGAACCCTCGAACCATGGCGGCGTCGGCGGGATCGAGCACCGCCTTGGCTCCGGCAAGCGACGCGATCACATGGCCCCGGTCGATGTCGCCGACCAGGACCACCGGGACGCCGGCCCCGCGAGCGAAGCCCATGTTGGCGATGTCGCCCTGCCGCAGGTTGATCTCGGCGGGGCTGCCCGCGCCTTCGACGATCACCAGATCGGCTTCGGCGGCCAGCCGGCGGTAGCTGTCCAGCACCACCTCCAAAAGCGCCGCCTTTCCGCCCTGGTAGTCGCGGGCGCTGCGCACGCCTGCGATCCGGCCCCGCACCACCAGCTGGGAGCCGACCTCGGTCTGCGGCTTCAGCAACACCGGGTTCATATCCACGGTCGGCGCGGTGCGGCAGGCGAGCGCCTGCAACGCCTGGGCGCGGCCGATCTCGCCGCCGTCCGCGGTCACCGCAGCGTTGTTTGACATGTTCTGCGGCTTGAACGGTCGCACCGTCAGGCCACGGTTGGCGAACAAACGGCAGAGCCCGGCGACAAGCACCGACTTGCCGACGTCCGAGCCGCAGCCCTGCAGCATCAGCGCGGCCATGCGAGGCCTCCCGCGGCGATCGCCGCCCACATCAGGGCGCACGCCGCCAGATAGACCCGCAGGCCTCGGCGGAGATCGTCGGCCGAGGGTGCGCATCCGCGCCCGAATGACGGGCGCGGCGTCTCGACATCGTCGTAGGTGGCCGGTCCGCCGAGGCGCAGGCCAAGCGCCCCGGCCATCGCCGCTTCGGGCCAGCCCGCGTTTGGCGAGGCGTGAGCGGGGGCGTCGCGCAGCATGGTGGCCAAGCCCCGCCCTCGGACCAGCACGATGAGCAGCCCGGCAATCCTCGCGGGAATCAGGTTCATCAGGTCGTCGGTCCGGGCTGCCGCCCAGCCGAAGGCGCGCCAGCGGGGCTCCATATGGCCGATCAGGCTGTCGGCGGTGTTGACCGCCTTGTAGACGAAGAGGCCCGGCAGGCCTCCTATGAGCAGCCAGAAGGCGGGGGCGACCACGCCGTCGTTGAAACTCTCGGCGAGGCTCTCGAGGGCCGCCGCGGCGACCCCGGATTGGTCGAGCCGCGCCACGTCGCGCCCGACGATCCGGGCCACGGTCCGGCGCGCCCGCGGAAGATCGTTGTCGTCCAGGGCGCGCGCGATCGGCGCCACGTGGTCGAAGAGGCTGCGCTGGGCGAGACCCACGGATGCGGCCAGCGCAAAGGCCGCCAGTCCCCAGGCGGAGCCCGCGAACAGGGTCTGCAGGCCGGCGCCCGCAAGCGCCGCCGCGCCAGCGACGATCGCCAGGGTCAGGACGCCGAGCGCCCGGCGCGCGCGCTCGCCGAAGTGCTGTTGGTTGAAGCTCCGCTCCAGCGCGTTCAGGGCCGCGCCGAGCCAGGTCACTGGGTGCGGCAGCCGCCGATGCAGCGCGTCGGGATAGCCGACCGCAGCCTCCACGCAGAGCGCGGCCAGCGTGCGCCACGCCGGCTCCCAGGCGGCCTGTACGAACTCAGCCATTCAGAAGTCGATTCCCCGCTGCGCCTTGAAGTCGGCGTCGAAGGGATGGCGCACGAGGCTCATCTCGGTGATCACGTCGGCGATCTCGAGGAGCTCCGGCCGGGCGTTGCGCCCGGTGACGCAGACGTGCTTGTCGGCCGGCCGGGCGGCGAGGGCTGCGACGACCTCGGCGATGTCGAGGTACTCGTAGCGCAGGGCGATATTCAGCTCGTCGAGGATCACCAGGTTGAGGCTGGGGTCGGCGATCATCTCCACCGACGCGGCCCAGGCGGCCTGCGCGGCGGCCACGTCGCGCGCGCGATCCTGAGTCTCCCAGGTGAAGCCCTCGCCCATCACCTTGTAGACGACCTGGTCGGGGAAGCGGGCGAAGAACCGCCGCTCGCCGGTGATCCACTTGCCCTTGATGAACTGGACGATGCCGACCCGCTGGTCCCAGCCGAGAGCGCGCGCGGCCATGCCGAAGGCGGCGGTGGTCTTACCCTTGCCGTCACCGGTGTTGACGATCAGCAGACCCGAGCCCTGGCGTTTACGCGCCATCATGACGTCGCGCTCGGCCTTGAGCGCCTTCATATCCGCGTTGTGGCGGGCGTTGATGTCTTCGGTCATGGGCGTCCTTTCTGAAGGGCTGCGGCCAGCCGGTCCCAGTCGGCGCGGGGGCCGGGCAGGCCGAAGCGCAGCAGGTCCGATCGGTCGAAGGCGCGGCAGAGCACGCCGGCGGTGGCGAGCCGGAGAAACACGGCCTCGGCCTCTGGCGCACGCGCCAGCCGAAAGAGGTCGGTCCCGCCCACGACCGTCAGGCCGGCGCGTTCGAGCAGCGCGTCGAGGCGTTTCCCGTCGCGGCTGAGGGTCCGCCGCATGCGCGCGCGCCAGATCTCGTCGGCGTAGGCCGCGCGGCCGGCGAGAATCGCCGGAGTCGAGACCGGCCATTCCCCGAACGCCGCGCGCACCCGTGCGGCGAGCGAGGGCTCGGCCACCACGAAGCCGAGCCGCAGGCCGGGAAGGCCATAGAACTTGCCGAACGAGCGAAGCACCACGAGACGCTGGCCGGCGTGGGCGGCGACGCTGGCGTCCGGGTGCGGGTCGGCGAAGGCCTCGTCGACGACGACCCAGCCGGTGCGCGCGGCGGCGATCAGGGTCGCGGCGGGCGTCAGCCGGCCATCGGGATTGTTCGGGTTCACGACGACCTGGACCTCGGCGCGCAAGCCCTTCGGCAGGATCTCGACGCCTGCCGCGCGCCAGGCCTCGCGGTGGCCGCTGTAGGTCGGCTCGGCGATCGCCACAGAGCGCGCGCCGAGCAGGTGGGGCAGCAGGCGTAGCGCCGCCTCCGTGCCCGGGGTCGCCGCCACGCGGTCGGGCGGCGCGCCGAAGGCGACCGCGGCGACAGCCTCCAGGTCCGCAAGCGCCTCCGGATCGGGCAGGCGGGTGAGATGCCGACGCCCAAGCGTCGGCGCGGGGTAGGGGCGCGGATTGATGCCGGTCGAGAGGTCCAGCCAGGGCCGCGGCGCGTGTGGGAACAGCGCTTCGGCGGCGCTGATCCGGCCCCCGTGGCGACGGAAGACCGCAAGCTCCGGCGTCGCGTTCACGACCGTGCGCTCCGGGGCGCGACCGACGCCGCTTGCGCCGCTATAGAGGCCGCTGCTGTCGCGGTCGGGAGAGTCCAATGAGCGTTACCTTCGTCCTCGGCGGCGCCCGGTCGGGCAAGAGCGCCTACGCCCAGGCGATCACCGAGGCCGCCGCCGCAGTCGGCGGCCGACCGCCGGTGATGATCGCCACCGCCGAGGCGCTGGACGATGAAATGGCTTCGCGAATCGCTCAGCACCGGGCGGAGCGGGGCGAGGCATGGCGCACCGTCGAGACTCCGCTGGAGCTGGCCGCAGCGGTCCGGGCCCTGGAGCCGGGCGAGGCGGCGGCCATCGACTGCCTGACGCTGTGGCTCAGCAATCTGATGTTCGCCGAGCGCCCGGTGGAGGCCGCGACGGACGAGCTGGTCGCAGCGCTTGCGGAGACGCGTGCGACCGTGGTGCTGGTCTCGAACGAGGTGGGGATGAGCATCGTGCCGGAAAATGCCCTGGCGCGCGCCTACCGCGACGCGGCCGGTCGGATGAACCGACGCGTCGCCCAGAGTGCGAACCACGCCGTGGTGATGTTCTGCGGCCTTGGCGTCGCCCTGAAGGGCTCGCCGGCGATGATCTCGCCCGACCATTTCAGCGCCTCAGCATGAGGTCGGCGGGCGACAGGCGGCGTTCCCAGCCTTCGCGCGCCAGCTCGGGATCGATGGCCGCCGCCTCGGGATAGCCCAGGCAGAAGTAGCCGATCAGCGCCCAGTCCGCCGGAACCTCCAGGTCGCGGGCGACGGCGAGCGGGTCGAGGATCGAGACCCAGCCCATGCCGATCCCCTCGGCGCGCGCGGCGAGCCAGAGCTGGCAGATGGCGGCCACCGCCGAATAGCGCAGCATCTCGGGCATGGTGCGCTGTCCAAGGCCATGGCCCATCGGGGTCGCCTCGTCGACGAAGACAGCGAGGTGGCAGGGGGCTTCCTCGAGCCCGGCCAGCTTCAGC
>DASVNS010000260.1:0-3248 GCA_036383735.1 Phenylobacterium sp.
ATGCACGGCGGCATCGGCATGACCGACGCCCACGACGCCGGCTTCTACCTGAAGCGCGCCCGCGCCGCCGAAGCCGCCTTCGGCAACCAGGCCTACCACCGCGACCGCTACGCCCGCATCAACGGCTACTGAGCCGCGGCCCTGCCGGAGCCTGGCGGTTCGCCAGCCGGCAGGGTACCGCCATGTCCGAGCTCCACGGCTCGCGCCGGCTGTAGGGCCGGCCACGATTGTGCGGCCGTGCGGCCTGCGTATGACGGGTCATGACACGCTTGCGGAGGCTCGTGCTCAGGCGTGAGGCATCATGCCGCGCGGCGGCGTCCGAAGATCGGCATTGTAACTTCAAATATCATAGCTACCATGCGCCCTCGCCCAAGACCCGGGAAGCCAGGAGAGCGCCGCATGGCCCTTAGCGATCACCCCAGCGTGCAGCGCGTCCGCGCGGCCCAGGCCCCTGCCGAACTGGCCAAGCGCACGTTGTCCGCTGCCGAAGTCCGCGAACTGTTGCTGGAATGCGGGGCCGACGACGTCGCGCTGCTCTCGGTGGACGATCCCGCGATCGCCGGGCAACGTTCGGAAATCAATCGCGTCTTCCCCGAAGCGCGCACGGTGGTCAGCTTCGTCTGCCAGATGAACCGCGAGCCCGTTCGCGCCACGGTCCGCTCGATCGCGAACCAGGAATTCCACGAGACCTACGACAGCGTGAATCACGCCGCCCGGAACTTCGTGCGGGAGATGCAGGACCTGGGCCACCGGGCCGTCAACGCCGTCGCGGCGTTCCCGATGGAGCAGGAGAATTTCCCCGGCAAGAACTGGGCGGTGTCGCACAAGCCGATCGCCGTGGCCGCCGGGCTCGGCAAGATGGGCGTGCACCGCTGCGTCATCCACCCGAAGTTCGGGAGCTTCGTCCTGCTCGGCACCATCCTGCTCGAGGACGAGGTGGTGCTCGAGAAGCGGGTGCTGGACTACAACCCCTGCCTGGAATGCAAGCTGTGCGTCGCCGCCTGTCCGGTCGAGGCGATCGGCGTGGACGGCAGCTTCAATATGCAAGCCTGCTACACGCACAACTACCGCGACTTCCTGGGCGGCTTCGGCGACTGGATCGAGACGATCGCCGACTCGAAGTCGGCAGACGACTATCGCTCGCGCGTCCCGGTGACCGAAACCGCCCAGATGTGGCAGAGCCTGAGCTTCAAACCCAGCTACAAGGCCGCCTTCTGCATCTCCGTGTGCCCGGCCGGCGAGGACGTGCTCAGCCCGTTCCTCGAGGATCGCGCCGCGTTCGTGGAGCGCTTCGTCAAGCCGCTGCAGGACAAGCGCGAGACGATCTACGTGCACGAAGGCTCGGACGCGCAGGCGATCGTCTCCAAGAAATTTCCGAACAAGACCGTGAAGACCGTGTCTTGGATGAACCTTGATACGAACGGCGTCAGCGTTCTCTTCAGCATGCGCCTCGGCTTCCAGCGGCGGCAGTCCAAAGGCCTGGAAGCCTCCTACCATATGCATTTCACCGGCGATCGTGCGGTCTCCGGCACCGTGGCGATCCGCAAGATGGCTATAGAATTGGACTTCGGACTGAAGGGCGTCCCCGATGTCGAAGTACGGGTCTCGGGACCCGTCTGGGTCGACCTCCTCTCGCACAAGTTCACCGTGCAGGAGGCCATCGCCCAGGGCCAATTGCAGGTGGAGGGCGACCCTGAGCTGGTGACCCGACTGATCCATTGCTATCCCCGCTATGGGCGTGTGACGCATGGAGCCCTCGCCGAGCCGGCGTAGGCCGCGGTCGCGGGAAGCGTGATCGAATGATGCCAAGTTGGGCTAGGATGCCGAGGTCGGGGCCTTTTGGTCGGGCCCGGACCCGGCGGTCTGCGGCAATGGAAGGCGACGCACATGCGATGGGATGACGTTTCGGATCAGAAGTGCTCGGTGGCGCGCTCGCTGGCGCTCCTTGGCGATCGTTGGACGATGCTGCTCATTCGCGAGGCGTTCCTCGGCACCCGCCGGTTCGACGAACTGCAGGCCCTGACCGGCGCCTCGCCCCAGGTGGTGGCTTCCCGGCTGGCGCGCCTGGTCGAAGGCGGCATCATGCGCAAGGTCCCCTACCAGCAGCGCCCGACGCGCTACGAATATCGGCTGACCGAAATGGGCCGCGAGCTGCAACCCGTGCTGTTCACCCTGATGACCTGGGGGGACAAGTGGCTCGATGACGGCCAGGGGCCGCCCAATCCGCTGCGCCATACCGAATGCGGGGCGATCACCCGGCCACAGCTGACCTGCAACGAATGCGGCGAGCCGGTGCTGGCCGGCAATGTGATGAACGAGCCTTCGGAACGCTGGGCGCGCCAGCGCCGCGAGATGCTTGCCGGCGTTCACGCCGATCACGCCGAACCGGCGATGGACGATCGGGTCGCGAGCTAGGCTCAGCTGCAGGGCGGGCGCCCGACAACACGGCGCCCTCTTCGGCGACGACGACGCGACCCGCGTTCAATCGAAGATCGCCACGGCCCGGATCCAGCCCGCCGACGCGCCGGCGATCTTCACGGGGAAGCACGACAGGGTGAAGCCGTCGGGCGGCAAGGCCGCCAGGTTGGTCAGCTTCTCGATCTGGTAGTACTCGCGCAGGCGGCCCGCCTTGTGACCTTCCCAGATGATCCTCGGGTCGCGGGTCTCGGCCCACTTGCGGGCGGTGTGCGAGAACGGCGCATCCCAGGACCAGGCGTCGGTGCCGACCACCTTCACGCCCCGCTCGGTGAGATAGAGGGTGGCCTCCTCGCCCATGCCACAGCCCTTGTGGATGTACTCGGGGTCGCCGTAGGCCGCGCCGGCGGCCGTGTTCACCAGCACGATGTCCAGGGGCTGCAACTCGTGGCCGATGCGGCGCAATTCGGCCTCGACGTCGGCGGCCGTAGCGACGTAGCCGTCCTCGAAACCGCGGAAGTCCAGCTTCACGCCCGGCTGCAGGAAGTACTCCAGCGGACCCTGGTCGATCGTGGGCGCCGGCCGGGTCTTCTCCACGCTGTCCGTGGTGGAATGGAAGTGCCACGGCGCGTCCATGTGCGTGCCGTTGTGGGTGGAAAGCTGCACCTGCTCGACGGCCCAACCCTCGCCGTCGGGCAGGTCGTCGGCCTGCAATCCGGGAAAGAAGGAGGCGATCTGGCCAACCGTCTCCCTGTGCCGCGAATAGGTCACCTTCGGCCGCATGATCTCCGGGTCCGAGATGATGTCGTTGGTGATGGGGATCGACAGGTCGA
>DASVNS010000261.1:0-10223 GCA_036383735.1 Phenylobacterium sp.
CACACGGATATCCGCCTTGCCCCACAGCAACGGCACGAGCCGCACGCGCACCCGCAGACGATCGATGGTTCCCAGCTTGCCCGCGCCCGCCCAGGCGGGGTTGGCGATGGAGACCCCGTCCACGGTCGCGCTCGGCCGCCACGACCACGGGTCAACGTTCAGGTCGCCGGCGATGCTCACCTGGCGGTGCAGACGCGCCGAGGCGACGCCTTCCAGCGGGCCGCGGAACCAGTTCCAGTCCCAGACGAGGACCAGCACCGAAATCGCGATCGCCAGCACCGCCAGGATGCCGCCCGTCCAGCCCAGCGCCCGTTTCGCCGGGGGCGTCAGCTTTGGAGGCGTCAGGCGAGGATGGGCCAGGCGCTCGCGCAACGGGCGGCGCGCGGCCGACGGCGCGCGGCGTGCCTGCGCACCCCGATGGGGCTTGGCGGAAGGAGCGGGCTGCTGGCTCACGGTCGGCCTCCGGGAGCCTCCACAACGCGCGGCCGGTGCGTCCGTTTCGTCGGAGTTCCTAGTGGCTTAGTGGCTTACGCCCTTTGCCGTCAGCGCCGCCTGTGCCGTGGCCAGGATGATCGCCACGTCGAGGCCCAGCGACTGGCGCTCCAGATACTCACGGTCCAGCCGGACTTTCTCGCGGATCGGCAACTCGTCGCGACCGTTCACCTGGGCCCAGCCAGTGACCCCCGGACGCAGGCGATCGACGCCGGCCTGGGTCCGCAATGCGATGAGGTCCTGCTGATTGAACAGCGCAGGCCTGGGGCCAACCAGGCTCATATCGCCCTTGAGCACGCTCCAGAGCTGCGGCAGCTCATCCAGGCTGGACCGGCGCAGAAACCTGCCGAGCGGCGTGATCCAGCGGCCGGGGTCCCGCAACAGGTGGGTGGCCACGTCCGGGGTGTCCGTCCGCATCGAGCGGAACTTCGGCATCGCGAACTCACGGTTCTCGCGCCCGACGCGCCGGGACCAGTGGATGGCCGGACCGGGACTGGTCAGGCGCACCGCCGCGGCCAGCGCCAGCAGGATGGGCCAGCCGGCGGCCAGCCCGACCAGTGACACGACGATATCGAAAGCCCGCTTCACCACCCGCCGTTGTTAGCGGTCGAGGGCGTCGCGCGCCACGTCAGGCTTCGGGAATCGTTGTCGGAGCCTTTTTCACTTTCGGCCTGGCCGTGAACTCCGAGACGCCGGTCGCGGGCTCGTGGACAGCCGGCGCAGCCGCGGCATCGAGTTGGGCGTCGGAGGGCTTCGGCTCTTCCAACAGGTGTTCCACCGCCTTGGCCTCGAGCGGAGCCTCGGGCGTAACCGACGGCGCGGGCGGCGGCGCAGCCTCGGCGACGGGCTCGGGGGCGATCGCGGGCGCGGTGCTGGTCGTTGCGAGCGGGCTGATCGGCGCAGCCTCACCGCCCACCGGCGTCGCCACGGCGGCGTCCGCCGCGGTTTCGACAAGCTCGAGCACAGGTTTCACGAAGGGCTCGGGCGAAGGCGGGGCCTTGCCGCCCATCAGCGCTTCAAGGTTCGCCGGCCGAGTCCACTGGGTCAGCCACCAGTAAGCCATCCCGCCAACGGCTGCGGCTCCGAAATATGTCCAGAGCGGCGAGGCCACGCCGACCAGCAGCGCGGGGCTCACGACGGACTGCCGGTTTTCGGGAAGGTCGAAGGACGCCATTGGGAGAGTTCCTCGCGGCACAGGATTGTGCATCGCAACATAACAATCTGACCGGCTTCGTGGTTGCGAATTTATTGTGGCGAGAGGCTATAAATCCGCGCACCGCCTCCGGCGCCCAAAGCTTGCGCGACCCAGCCGCACATCGCAGCAAGCGAGCGCTCGAAGCCGGGCGCGTTCACAAGCACCAAGGCGCAGCCGTTCATCTTCATCGGATCGGATAGCGGCCGGATCCGCGTCTCGGCGACCAGCATGGGCGCGGCCACTTCATCCTCGAGATCGCGAAGGAAGCTGTCCAAGGTCTCCAGATCCTTGATCGGCAGCCATACGAGCGCCTGGACCGCGGCGTTGCGCGCCAGCAGTTTCGCGAGGGTCTCGACGATCCGGTCATAGTCGTCCGGCTTCTCGAACGGAGGGTCGATCAGCACGAGCGTACGGCCCTGGGGAGCACATTCCGAGACCGCCGCCGCGTATCCGTCCGCATGCGCCGTCCGGACGTTTGGACGGCCCTTCAGGGCCGTGCGCAGCGCCTCATGTTCGTCGGCGCGCAGTTCGCAGGCGACGTATCGGTCCGTCGGCCGCAAGGTCTCGGCGACCAGCCAGGGCGAGCCTGGATAACGGCGCACCTCCCCGCCCCCGTTCAGTGCGGCGACCGCCTCGGTGAGCAGGCCGAAGTCGGGCGGCGCGTCCTTCGCCGCCATCAACCTGACGATCCCCGCCTCGGCCTCGCCCGATCTGCGCGCCTCGGGGCCGGTCAGGTCATAGAGCCCGCGGCCCGCATGGGTGTCGATCACGGTGAGGGGACCGTCCCGCGCCGTAAGCTCGGAGAGCAGGCGTAGCAGGCCGGCGTGCTTCACCAGGTCGGCGAAGTTCCCGGCGTGGAAGGCATGGCGATAGTTCAAGGGCGTCCGGAGGGCTGCGAGGAACCGCCCTGGCCATATCACGTTGCCGCCCAGCAGAGGGAGGCCGGTTGGCCAAGGATTCGTACGAGGACCGCCCGCGTCGAGGCGATGGCGCGCGAAGCCTGACGTGGCGACAGCCTCGTCGTCGCGCCTTCTCCAGGGCTATGATGATCGCAGACAGGCGCGGAACAACCGCGCCGCTGGAGGATACGTCATGTTCGGTCCGCGCCTGCGCTTCGGCGCCTTCATCGCTCCGTTTCATCCCGTGGACGAAAACCCGACCCTGGCTATCCAGCGCGACCTGGAGCTGGTGCAGCACATGGACGAGCTGGGCTTCGAGGAAGCCTGGATCGGCGAGCACCATTCCGCCGGCTACGAGCTGATCGCCTCGCCCGAGGTGTTCATCGCGGCCGCGGCCGAGCGAACGAAGCACATCCGCCTGGGCACGGGGGTCTCGTCGCTGCCGTACCATCATCCGCTGATGCTCGCGGACCGCATCAACCAGCTCGACCACATGACGCGTGGCCGGGTGATGTTCGGGGTCGGGCCGGGCGCCCTGATCTCGGACGCCATGATGATGGGCATACCCGCCGCGGCCCAGCGCGATCGGATGGACGAGGCGCTGGACTGCCTGGTCCGCCTCCTGCGTGGCGAGGTGGTGACCCACAAGTCGGATTGGTTCGAGCTGAACCAGGCGCGGCTACAGATGACGCCGTATTCGCGCCCCTCGGTGGAGATCGCGGTGGCGAGCCAGGTGTCGCCTACCGGCGCCCGTGCGGCCGGACGGCACGGGCTGGGCCTGCTGTCGATCGGCGCGACGGGACAGGCCGGGTTCAACGCGCTGGCGTCCAATTGGCACATCGCCTGCGATCTGGCCGCGGACAACGGGAAGGCGATGGACCGCCAGGCGTGGCGCCTGGTCGGGCCGATGCACATCGCCCCCACGCGGGAGCAAGCGCTTGAGGATGTCCGGTTCGGCCTTGAAAAATGGGTCTACTACTTCCGCGAGATCGCCAACCTTCCCGTCGTGCCGGAGGGGCCGGATCCGGTGCAGGCCATGATGGACACCGGCTTCGCGGTGATCGGAACGCCGGATGACGCGGCGGCCCGGATTCAGCAGCTGGTCGATGAAAGCGGCGGTTTCGGCGCCTTCCTGCTCATGGACACCAACTGGGCGCCTTGGGCCCAGAAGAAGCAAAGCTACGAACTGTTCGCCCGCTATGTGGCTCCGCGCTTCCAGCAGCTGAACGACAACCGCGACGCCTCCATGGCGTGGGTGGGCCAGAACAAGGCCGACTTCACCGGCCAGACCATCGCCGCCATGGGCGCGCGGATCGCCCAGCACATCGCTGAAAAGGGCGCTAGCGATATCCGTCCCGAGTTCGCCGCCATGCTGGGCGCCGCCGCAGCGCCAGGTAAGGACTAGCGACGATAGGTGAAGCCGACCCGGATCGTCTGGGGCGCCGCATAGCTCTCGACGCCGTCGGCCGTCTCGCCGACTTCGAGCCAGCTGTCGGTCAGGTTCTCCGCCGCGACATAGACTTCGGCGTGCTCCGCAAAGCGCCACGTGGCTCGAGCGTCCAGTTGCAGCCCGGCCGACAGGTGACGGCTGTTGAGGTCATCCTCCCATCGGGCGCCCTCGTAGCGAAGGTCGGTGGTCAGGGTCAGGGTCTCCAGCGGCTGGACGCGGAGGCCGCCGGTGACGGTCCATTTCGGCGTCTGGGCGGGCCGCAGGCCGGTGAGCTGCGGCGCGGCCGTCCCACCGTGCACCTCGGCGTCGGCGTAGGCGATGGCGGCGCGCCAGCCGGCCGCCGGGCCTATGTCGCCGGACGCCTCGCCCTCGACACCCCAGGCTTCGATCTCACCGGCGTTCTGGCGCTGGCGCAGCACGCCGCCCGCCGGCACGAACCCCGCAACCGGGAACACCCCCGGCCCGGCGCCGACCGTAACATTGGTGATGGGGTCCTTGAGAAGGTTGTAGAAAACATCCGCCGACCAGCGGACCGGCCCGGCGTCTCCGCCAAGACCGGCCTCCAGACCCTGCAAGGTCTCAGGCTTGAGCGCTGGATTCGCCTCGGTGATGTCGTTGCCCACCCGGAACGGCCGATGCAGCTCGTTGAGCGTGGGGGCCCGGAAGCCCGCATAGGCGGCGGCGCGCAGATAAACCGCGTCGCTCATGGCGTAGCGCACGCCCACGCGGCCGGTCGGCGTGGTGTCCGAGCGGTTCGGCGACGCCTGGTTGAGGGTGATCGCCCCCGTCGCCGTATCCCGTTCGATCCGGATCGCGTCATAAGCCCGCGAGCGGTCCAGCCGAACGCCGCCCGTGAGCAGCCATGGCCCATCGTCGAACGCAGTCTCCAGATAGGCGCCGACCGCCAGCGTCTTCCCACCGGCCCGCCGGTCACGGGTGAAGGCGCCGTTCAGGAACCGGAAACGCTCATGCTCGGTCCCGTCGGTCAGCCGCGCGTCGGCGCCCACTTCCCAGTTGAGCGGGCCGTGCCGTCCCTGCCAGGCGGCGTTCAGGCCATACCCGGTGGCCGGTGTGTCGTACTGGTCGTTCGCCGGCGTCGTGGTCGCGCGGCTGGCCGCCACGGCGACCGAGCTGTTCTCCAGGTCGCTGCGCCGGACCCATCCCTGCAGACGCCAACCGCCCACGCCCTCGGAGGCGGGCTGGGCCAGCGTCACCGTCGCCGAAAGACCGGAGGCGTTGGAGCGCGCGCCGCGCAGGCCCGCTTCCTGGTTGACCTGGAAGGCCGACAGCCGAACCGCCGACTGGACATCACCCAGCTGGCGCTGGAGCCGCACCGCCACGGACGCGTCATCCAGGCGCAGCCGCGTATCGGCCGCCCCGCGCCGCGCGCCGCGCACGGCGTAGTAGCCGTCGGTCCGTGATCCGGCCGCCGTCACCAGGACGCCCGGCGCTCCCGCCACCACGGCAGCGCGATAGCTGCCTCGCTCGCCTGCGGACGCTTCAACCGTCGCCAGGCCATCGGGCGTCTCGCGTTCCTGCAAAGCCACCACGCCCGTCAAGGCGCCGGCGCCGTAGGGGCCGGCGCCCGCGCCCCGCACCACCGTGGCGGCTCCAATCGCCTCGGAGGGCAGACCGCTCCAGATGACCCAGCCGCCAAACGGGTCATTTTGCGGCGCGCCGTCCAGGGTGACCAGCGCCCGGCCCGCCCCGGACGGCGCGATGGCGCGTAGCGAGAGGCCTTGGGTGGTGGGATTGGCGGCGCCCGATCCGGTGCGGCGGAACAGCGACACGCCCGGCGTGCTCTTCAGCGCCTCATCCAGGCGCGGCTCGGTCTCGAGGATCTCCGGCCCAATGCGCACGGCGCTGAAGGCCGCCTCGCCGCCCAATGGGGCGAGCCGGGGCGAATGGACGATCACGACCTCGACGTCGAGAGCCGGGGGTGGCGGCATATCTGGCATGTTGGCGGATCGACCCTTGCGGCAGGCGTTGTGCCGGTTGATCCACCGACGAGCCGACGGCAATGCCACAGGGCCGCCCGGCTAGCCAGCATCGCGGCGAGTCGATCGAGGTCCGGCGCCCTGCGACCGGGTGTCGCAAGCTTGGCCTTGGAGCCAGGCGCCCAAAATGGCAGCTTCCCTCGGTAGAGGTGTGGCTAAGTTATCGCCATTCTCTTTGCACCGCACCATTCATGCTGCGCCGCAACAACTTTAGGCTTGCATCAAGCGAAGCAAGGCCAAATCATGGCGCATCGACGGAGGTCAGGTGAGCGTCAGTTTCGCGGCCCCGGCGAGAGGAACGCCGGAAAGGGGTTTGGAAAAACCCTTCTCCCGGAGAACATCATGATCCGCACCCTCACCATCGCCGCTGCGGCCGCCATGCTCATCGCCGCTCCCGCCAGCGCACAGTCGATGAAGGTCGCCACCGTCGGCAAGACCACCGAACAGCTGCAAATCGACATCGCCAAGGCCGCCAAGAAGGTCTGCGCCCAGTCCGTCGTGGGCGCCTCGTTCCCGCGCGAAATGTACGCGTCGTGCTACAAGTACGCCGTCGCCGACGCCGTTGCGAAGGCCAACGATCCGGCGCTCGCCGCCGCCGCGGGCATGAAGCTGGCCTCGCGCTAAGACGTCAGTTCGCGCCGAACGGAGCCGGCGCCAGGGTCTCGACCTCGGCTTCGGCGAAGTTCGGCGCACGCTTCTGCAGGGTGGCCACCACGGCCTCGACCTGATTGGGCGATCCGATGAGCAGCGATTGCTCGCGGGTCTCTTCCAGCAGGACTTCGTGCTGACCCGCCTGGGCAGCCAGGTTCAGGAGCCGCTTGGCTGCGCGGATCGCGTGGGGATTTCGCCCCGCGACCTCCTTTGCATAGGCGAGAGCCTCGGCCAGCGGATGCTCGGAAACGCGAGTGGCCAAGCCGATGGCCAACGCCTCCTCGCCCGAGAAGATACGGCCTGAGAACGTCAGGTCGCGCGCCACGTCGTCCCGTACGATTCCGGGCAGCAGCACCATGGCCCCCATGTCGGGCGCCAGGCCCCACTTGATCTCCATCACGCACATCCTGGTGTCGTGAGCCACGAACCGCATATCCGGCGCGAGCGCGAGTTGGAACCCGCCGCCGAACGCCACGCCGTGAATCGCCGCGATCACCGGGACGGGAATCTCGCGCCACACCATCACAGCGTGCTGGGCGCGATTCGAGCCGCCGGGTGTGCGCTCGCCCAGGAATAGCTGGTCCGCACTCGCGTCGCGCTGACCATCGCCAGAGACCATCGCCTGGACTTCGTCCATGTCCAGCCCGGCGCAGAATGCCCGCCCCTCACCCGACAGCACCACGGCACGCAGACCAGGCTCTCGCTTGAGCCGCTCTCCGGTCTCGGCCAGCGCGGCGAACATGGCCTTGTCGAGGGCGTTCATCTTGTCGGCCCGAATCAGGCGCACGTCGGCGACGCCGTCCCGGATCTCCACCTTCAGGCGGTCATTCATCGTCGTCCTCCTACGGCTTCACCATCTAGACGGTCACGACCTCGTCGCCGGGCGGGTTCGCATAGAGGGCCGCAACAAGGGCGTGGCGACGCTCCAGCGTAGCGCGCTGGTTCACGTAACCCTTGTCCGTGATCTCCCCGGCATCGATGGACGGCGGCTCTGACATGATGACGAACCGGCCGATGCGCCGCGACGAGCCGCCCGCCCTGGCGTTGAATTCGGCGATCTTCGCCCTCAGCAGGTCCTTGAGCTTGCCGATCGGATCGTCGCCCCGGGTCGGCAGGGCCGCCGGGGACGGCCAGATCAGCGCAGCGACGAACGGCTTGTCCTGGCCCGCAACGATCATGTCGAAGACGTAGGGCGTACAGGCGGCGACCAGATCCGGCCGCAGGGTTCCGACCGAGACCCATGTACCGGAATCCAACTTGAAGTCCTCGGTCACCCGGCCATCGAAGACCAGCCCCAGTTCGGGGCGATTCGCATCGAGGAAACGGCAGGCGTCTCCCAGCTTGTAGAAGCCTTCCTCGTCAAACGCGGCGGCGGTCTTTTCGGGGTCGTTATGATAGCCGGTGGTCACCGTCGGCCCCCGGACCCGCACCTCCAGCTTCGTGCCGTTCGGAACCAGCTTCAGGGTGATTCCAGGCAAGGGCAGCCCGATGAGCCCGACCAGCTCCGTCGTCCAATGCACGACCGTGATGCCCTGGGTTTCGGTGGCGCCGTACATCGTGGTCAGCGGAATGCGGTAGCCGGTCTCGGCGATAGCCAGCGCCTGCAGGCGCGCCGAGACATCGCTCGACAGGGTCGCGCCGCCATAGGCCGCGCTGCGCAGGTTCCTGAAGAAGCTCTTGCGCAGCACCGGATCGCGCTCCATCGCCTCGACCAGCATGCCGAAAGCCACCGGCGCCGAGCCAAAGGTCATCGGCGAGATTTCGTAGAGGTTCTTGATGGTGGTCTCGAACATCCCCGGGATCGGCTTACCCTCGTCCAGGTAAAGTGTGGCGCCGGCCCACAGCGCGCCGTTGAAGCCTATGTTGCCCGCCGAAATATGGCTCCAGGGCATCCACTCCAGGCTCTGCGGGACCACGTCGGGATCGGCCGGCTCATCGCGGATTCCCTCCATGCCGGCGATCAGGCCCGCGAACATGCCGTGCGTCTGGGGCACGCCCTTGGGCATGCCGGTCGAGCCCGAGGTGAACAGGTATTTGGCGACGGTGGCGTGGTTCAACGCCTCGCGCGAGGCGTCGACGGCGGGGGTGGGCTCGGCCGCCGTCAATTCCGACAGCGGCGTGGTCTCGCCGCCGCCATCCACGGTGACGAAGGTCAACGTCGGGTCGATCGCCTTCAACGTCTCGAAAGCGCGAGCGAACAGGCCGCTGTCCTGCGCGAACACCACCCGCGGCCGCACGGTGGCGAAGCAGTGCTTCAGCTTCCCATGGTCGGTCGAGATCAGGCTGTACGACGGGCTGATCGGGGCGATCGGCACGCCGGCCGTGTAGCAGCCCAGCATCGCCAGGGCGTGCTCCACCGAGTTCGCCGAGAGCACCATCACGCTGTCGGCGCTCGTCAGGCCCCGGCTCAACAGCCATTGAGCGATGCCGTCCGCCGCACGGCGGGCCTGACCATAGGTGACGCCGCCCCACGGCCCATGACCCGGCGCGCGCTGCAGGATGTAGGGTCGGTCGGGATGGGCTGCGGCCCGCTCGGCCAGCAGATGCGCGATCGAGCGCGGCCCATCGCCGGGCGGGCGGTTCGACCGAACGTAGACCACGCCACCGGCGGTTCTTTCGACACTGACGTCCGGCGCCTTCAGCGGCAGCGGCTTGAACGGCGGCAACGGGGCGAGGCCGCCCGGATCATCAGCGGGGCTCATGCCGTCCTCCCGATTGTGGTTGATTGGCCGCCAGCCTATGCCAACCGCGGCGGCCTGCAACCGGGACGCCACGTCAACGACGGCGCGAAACGGCGCTTAGAGGCCCTTCAGCCAGTCCAGAAGCAGCTTCGTCACCTCTGCCGGACGCTCCTGCTGGGTCCAGTGGCCGACGCCCGGCAGCACATGGACGCCACGCAGATCCGGCGCGGTCTTCTGCATGACCGTCGTCGGATCCCACATGCCGCCGAACCCGTTGAAGGCGAAATCGCGATCGCCGCCGATCAGCAGCGAGGGCTGCTCGATCTTGCGGCCCTTGAAGGCCTGCAGCCACGCAAAGTCGCGTTCATGGTTGCGGTAGCGGTTCAACGGACCCCGAAGACCGGACCTTTCGAACTCGCCGACGTAGTAGTCGAGGTCTTCCGGCGTCAGCCAGGCTGGAAACGGATCCGGATCGACCATCCCCTCGATCAGTCCCTCGCCATGCGTCTTCAACGGAAACGTGCCGGTCGGCGCATTGCCGGAAATGGCGTAGTAGAACTTGCGCAGGAAGCCGCGGATGTCGGCCTCCGCCTCCGCCTCCGGCGGCCCGACGTTCTGGAACCAGGCCTGGTAAAAGAAGTAACCCTTGTCGGTGTAGACCTCCTTGAAGATCTCGGTGAACGGCCGCCTGGGGACACCGGTGTGGGGCACCGACAAGCCCGCCACGGCAGAGATCAGATCGGGCCGGGTCAGCGCCGTGTTCCAGACGATGGGCGCACCCCAGTCGTGGCCGATCAGGATCGCCTTGCCGCCAGGCGCCAGCGCGCCCGCCACGCCGGCCACGTCGCCGGTCAGCTC